>CALPNW020000027.1 GCA_943325035.2 Sphingobacterium thalpophilum
AGAAATACCGCCACCTGCTGGGCTTGCTCAAACAAATAAGGAGTAACCGGTACGAAGTAGTGCTGAACCTGCAACGTTATGCAGCCACCGGTTTCCTCACTGCATTTTCTGGAGCAGACACCACAATCGGGTTCGATAAAAATCCCTTCAGCAAAATGTTTACCCGGTCTGTTTTACATGAAATGGGCATCAACGGAGCAGGAGGTCATGAAACAGAACGCAATCACCGCCTGATGCAATCGATCAGTCAGCAGCCGCTTGCAAAACCCGCCTTGTATCCATCTGCAGAAGATGATGCGTTCACTGCCAACTGGAAGCAACAGCCGTATATCTGTATAGCACCCACTTCGGTTTGGTTTACAAAACAGTTCCCCCTGCAGAAATGGATCCAATTCATGAATGCTGTTCCGGAACATATACGGGTATTGCTTTTAGGAGCACCCGGAGACACTGCCATTTGTGAACAGCTGCTGCAATCGGGTAATCATGCAAACAGTATCAACCTGGCAGGGAAATGTGATTTTTTACAATCTTCCTCACTGATGAGAGATGCCGGTATGAACTACGTGAACGATTCCGCCCCCATGCATTTTTGTTCGGCGGTAAATGCACCGGTAACAGCAATTTATTGTTCAACCGTTCCTGCATTTGGCTATGGCCCCTTGTCCGATAAAAGTATTATTGTGGAAACAACCCAAAGTCTTTCCTGCAGGCCCTGTGGGTTACACGGAAAAAAAGCATGCCCGCTGGGTCATTTTAATTGTGCAAATTCCATTGATATAGCTCAATTAACAGCGTCCTTGCCGGCTTAATATCAAACACCCCTACATTTGCACGAATGGAGATTCAGTTTACCCATAAAGAGTCGGTAATTTTCGAAAAGATCAGTGAAGTGGCAGCTACCTTAAAGATGCCCAGTTACCTGATTGGCGGGTTTGTGCGCGATAAGATCATCGGCCGCTCTGTGAAAGACGCGGATATTGTATGTATAGGTGATGGAATAGCCCTTGCGAACGCATTTGCTGACACCATGAATCCCCGTCCGGTAGTAGCGTTTTTTAAAAATTTTGGAACAGCACAGATCAAATTGCCCGATCTGGAAATAGAATTTGTAGGGGCCAGAAAAGAAAGTTACCAGCAACATAGCCGAAAGCCCGAAGTAGAGGAAGGAACCATTGAGGATGATCAGAACAGAAGGGATTTTACCATGAACGCCCTTGCGGTAAGTTTAAACAAGGAAGATTATGGGTTGTTGATTGATCCTTTTGAGGGAATGAAAGCGATCGGTGAAAAGATCATTAAAACGCCTTTAGAGCCGGTGCAGACCTTTAGCGATGATCCGCTGAGAATGTTGCGTGCCATCCGTTTTGCCTCACAGCTTGGCTTTGAAATTGAAGCCGGAACCTTTGCTGCAATTGGTGATAACGTGCATCGGATGAAAATCGTTTCTCAGGAACGAATCACCGATGAATTAAATAAGATCATGCTGTGCAAAAAGCCCTCGGTGGGCTGGGAACTCCTGAATAAATCCGGATTGCTGAAATTGATCTTTCCGCAGATGCTCGATTTGCACGGGGCAGAATATTTAGACGGAATTGGTCACAAAGATAATTTTTACCATACCCTACAGGTACTCGATAATATATGTGAGCATACCGAAGACCTATGGCTTAGATGGGCGGCTTTATTGCATGATATCGGAAAGCCTGCAACCAAAAAATTTGAAGAGGGCCATGGCTGGACTTTTCACGGGCATGAAGTGGTGGGTGCCCGAATGGTACCCAAAATATTTTCCCGTTTAAAGCTTCCGCTGCACGAACCCATGAAGTATGTGCAGAAGCTGGTATTGCTGCATCTCCGGCCAATCAGCCTGACCAACGAAAATATAACCGATAGTGCGGTGCGAAGGTTATTATTTGATGCGGGTAATGAAATAGATGACCTGATGACCCTGTGTTCTGCCGATATTACCAGTAAAAACAAACAGAAGGTAAAACGCTTTCTGCAAAATTTTGACATGGTGAAGGAGCGGATGCGGGTGGTAGAGGACTCCGACCGGGTCAGGAACTGGCAACCACCCATTTCAGGAGAGCTTGTTATGGAAGTTTTTGGGCTTACCCCCGGAAAAAATGTGGGGATTATCAAGGATTCTATCAGGGAAGCCATACTGGATGGGCTTATTTCCAATAATTATGAAGCGGCTTACCAGTATATGTTGGAAAAAGGAGCTGAACTGAATCTGAAACCCATTAAATAAATCACTAATTTGCAACCCAACTCAAAAATTTGCATTGAATGGCTGTTTTAAAGTTTAGAATTTATCTGGAAGAAGATGACGCAGTATATCGCGATATTTTAATAAAACACACACAGGATTTTCAGGATCTGCATTATGCAATTTTGAAGTCTTTTGAATTTGATTCAAAGCACCAGTCTACTTTTTACAGAAGTAACGATAACTGGCTGAGGGGTCGTGAGATCAGTTTTGAGAAATACGATAAGCCTTATAAAGCAGAGCCTTTGATCATGGCGGATACGCTGATCGGATCTGAAATAATTGATACCAATCAGAAATTTATTTTTGAGTACGACTTTATAAAACACTGGGTATTTCTGGTTGCACTGATCAATGTAAGCAAGGAAGAAAAAAATAAATTAGAATACCCCTCCATTTCACGAACAGAAGGGATTGGTCCGCAACAGTATGGTACCAAGAGTTTGCTGGGAGATAAGTTTGCGGATATTGAAGAAAAATATGATTTAACAAAAGCTATTGAAGGCTTTGGTGAAGAAGGAGAAGCGTTGGATTCGGATATAGATGGAGAAACCGATACAGACAGGGATACCGACAACGACACCGATGAGGAAGCAGATAGCGCAGATGAACAAAATGTAGATTTTGAAGAATAAGAAAGTATATATAGTTGCCGGACCCACAGCAGTGGGCAAAACCGGCTTTGCCATTTCACTTGCAAAAGCATTAAAGACCCAGATCATTTCAGCAGACTCCCGTCAATGCTACAAGGAGTTGTGTATTGGAGTAGCAAGGCCTTCTCTGGCTGAGCTTGCAGAAGTGCCCCATCATTTTATTGCAACCAATACGGTTGCCGATGATATTAATGCCGGGTACTTCGAGAAATACGCGATGGAGAAAGTCAATGAGCTATTTGCGGATCATGATTCGGTGGTAATGGTGGGTGGCACAGGATTGTACATTAAAGCCTTCTGCGAAGGAATAGATCCGATGCCGGTGATTCCTCCCGAAGTACGTGCTGCTATTATTGAAGAATACAATGCAAAAGGACTGATCTGGTTGCAATCGGAACTGAAACACAAAGACCCTGCATTCTGGGCTGTTGCAGAACAACAGAATCCACAACGTTTAATGCGCGGACTGGAAGTATTTAATGCTACCGGTAAATCCATTATTGTATTTCGTTCTGCCGAAAAGAAACAACGCGATTTTGAGATCATTCAAATAGGGCTGGAACTTCCGGTGGAGCAACTGACCGAAAGAATCAACCAGCGTGTTGATCAGATGGTTAAAGATGGTCTGCTGGAGGAAGTTAAAACTGTAATTGCATTCAGCAACAAAACAGCTTTGCAGACTGTGGGGTATAAGGAAATGTTTGATCACATCAATGGAAAAATCTCCCTGGCCGACGCCGTAGATCAGATCAAAGTGCATACGCGTCAGTATGCCAAACGCCAGATGACCTGGTTTAAAAAAGATGCTGAAATAAAATGGTTCAATGCTGCTGAAGTAAAGGTAGAAGACCTGCTGAACGCAGAATAGCTTATATAATATTCACTTCCCTTTCCAGTGTGATGCCGAATTTCTGTTGCACAGATGCTATGATCTGTGCAGACAGTTCATAGATTTCAGTGCCGCTTGCTTTTCCATAGTTTACCAGTACCAATGCCTGTTTACTGTAACAGCCTGCATCTCCTTTGCGGTAACCCTTCCAGCCACATTGCTCTATCATCCAGCCTGCAGGTACTTTTACTGAATCACGATCTGTATAGCCGGGTATATCCGCAAATTGGTTTTTCAGTAGTTCATAGGCGGTTTTGGCAATTACCGGATTCTTGAAAAAACTTCCTGCATTACCTATTGCTGCAGGATCAGGTAATTTACTGCTGCGGATGCGGATCACTGCATCTGAAATAGCTTTTATAGTGGGTGTTTCTACATGCATGGCCTCCAGTTCTTTTTCAATAGCCCCGTAGCTGGTTTGGTAAACCCCTTTCTTGCGCAATTGAAAGGTAACGCTGATGATAATGAACTGGTCTTTCAAAGTCCGTTTAAAAATACTTTCCCGGTAGCCGAATTCGCAATCATTTTTCCCAAACCAAACCAGTTTCTGTTCTTCAATATGATAAGCTTCCAGCTCTACAAATACATCTTTTATTTCTACCCCGTAAGCGCCTATATTCTGCATGGGAGAAGCACCCACACTGCCCGGTATCAGGCTCAGGTTTTCCAGACCGGCATAATGGTGATTCACACAATGCAGTACAAATGAGTGCCAGTTTTCACCGGCCATTGCCTGCACATAATAATAGTCATGGTCTTCCCGGATTAATTGAATCCCCCTGATCTCATTCTTTAATACCCATCCGTTAAAATTTCCGGTGAACAGCAGATTACTTCCTCCTCCCAGCACCAGCAGTGGTGCCTGAAAATCTTTTTTATTTTTTGAAATGCAATCGTCTAATGTTTGCAGAGAACCGAACACAGAAAAATAGTTTGCGGTGGCATCAATGCCGAAACTGTTGTAAGGGAGCAGTGATTTGTTTTCGGTGATCTGCATTAGTATACCGGATCTGTGTTTGGAATAATATGAACGCGGCCGTATCTTTTATTGGTTTGTATGATTACTGTCTGCTGTTGGATAGCCCGTTTACATTGCTGTATCAGTGCAGCATCCTTTGGTAATTTAATTAATATTTCCCAGATGTACTGGTTTCTTACCCGGTCTACAATGGGTTGAGATGGTCCGTTAATGTAGGTGCCGAAAGAATGTTTCATTCCCTGCGTCATTAAATTGGCAGCTTCTTCCGCAATATGTTTTTCCTTGTGTTTAAAAACAACCTGTATTAAACGGGCAAAAGGAGGATAGGCGAACTGCTTTCTGTTTTCTATTTCAAATTGAAAAAGGTGTTCATAATTATGTTCTTTCACAAACTGTAATACCGGATGGTGCATATTACTCACCTGTATCAGCACTTTGCCCTTGCCATCTTTTCTGCCGGCCCTTCCGCTTACCTGTTCCATTAACTGGTATGCCCGTTCGTTCACCCTGAAATCTGTAAAATTCAGAATGCCGTCCGCATCTACTATTCCTACCAGACTTACATTCTCAAAGTCCAGCCCTTTCACTACCATTTGCGTTCCAACCAATATATCTATCTGGTGTTGTTCAAATAATTTAATGAGTGTATCATGGTCATTCTTTCCCCGCACACTATCGTAATCCATCCTGGCAATTTTTGCATCCGGAAATTGTTCAGCCACCAGCTCTTCAATTTTTTCGGTACCAAAATTCTTTTGAACAAAACGATGACTGCCACAGGCTGCACAGGTTTGAATGACCGGGTAAGTGCTGCCGCAATAATGGCAACTGAGTTTATTCTTGGCTTTATGATAGGTGAGTGTTACATCGCAATGCTGGCAATGCGGAATCCAGCCACAGGTATCGCAAAGCATATATGGAGAATATCCTCTCCGGTTCTGAAACAGGATGATCTGCTTTTTTATACTAAGTGTATGCTGCATAGCTTCTATCAAGGCAGGGGTGAGCGGACTCTTGTTTTTATTATCGGGATTGAACTTTCTGATATTCACCAGTTCAATTTCCGGCATGGCCACATCGCCAAACCGTTCTGTCATAGTTACCAGCCCGTATTTCTGTTGCTGTGCATTGTAAAAGCTTTCTATAGATGGAGTAGCACTGCCCAGTAACACTTTGGCATTGAACAGGGACGCATAGTAAATAGCGGCGTCTCTGCTATGGTACCTGGGGGCCGGGTCCTGCTGTTTGTAAGAAGCATCGTGCTCCTCGTCGCAAATAATGAGCCCGAGATCTTTAAAAGGCAGGAACAGTGAAGACCTTGCGCCAAGTACTACTTTGGTTTCGCCGGATTTTACTTTGTTCCATATTTCTACCCTTTCATTGGGGTTGAATTTAGAATGGTAAATGGCAATATGACCTCCCAGACTTTTTTGCAGCCTCCGGATCATTTGTGCGGTTAGCGCAATTTCGGGCAGTAAATACAACACCTGTTTGTTCTGGAGCAGTTGCTGCTCTATCATGGTAATGTATAGTTGTGTTTTACCGCTCGATGTAACCCCATGCAGCAAACAAACGGATTTCTCTTTGAATACCTCATTGATCTGCTGCAATGCAGTAACCTGGCCTTCCGATAAAGTAAAATCGAGTGTGATGTTTTTCGGAAGCGTGGGCAGGCGGTCTGTATTTCTTTTTTCTGTTACCAGAATGCCTTTTTCAATTAAGCCCTTTAATTGTGCGGCACTGGCATTGGCTTTCTTTAATAATCTTGGCTGAACAACTTCTCCGTCTTTCTGTTTTAAGTGCAGATAGGCAAGCAGTAATTCCATCTGTTTGGGTGCTTTCCCCCAGTTATTCAGTAATTGCTCGAGTGCTTCTTCGTTATTGTATTTAGGATGAAGCAGAATATAGGTTTCCGTTTTCTGTTTGTATTTTTCTTTCAGTTCTTCCCAGATAAAACAGACGCCTTTTTCGATTAGTTTTTTAATTACCGGATAAGTATTATTGCTATCCAGTAATTGCTGTATTTCACTCAGCCGTAATTCTTTTTTTATTTCCAGCGCTTCCGCTACCAGGTATTCGGTGTCGGATAGATCGCTGAAGTCCAGCGTTCTTTCTTCGTTCCATTGTAAAATACTTTCACTGCTTAATTTAAGATTGGCGGGAATTGCGGCCTGCATCACTTCACCCTCACTGCACAGGTAATAGCCGGCAATCCATTCCCAGAATTTCAGTTGCTCTTCATGAACCAGTGGCTCAGCGTCCAGAATATTTAAAATGGGGGCAGGATTAAAACCAGGATCAATGGTTTCGTGAATGGCCTTTACTATACCGGCATATTTCTTGTTCTTTCTGAGTGCAACTTCTACACGAATACCTACACGTACCGAGTCTTTAAACTGATCAGGTATCAGCCAGGTATAGTTTTTGGGTAAAGCAAGCGGTATGATTACTTCTGCAAACAATGCAAGGGTTTTGACAAAAATACAGCTAAGGGGTGGGATATTGATTATAACGTTGCAGACCTTCTTCCATCAGATCGTACACTTTTTGTTTTAGTGCCGGCAAATCGTCTTTGGTAAGTCCTTCTACGGGTATTTCTTTCAGGTATACCACTCTGTTGAGGCCCGGAGTCAGCTCAAATAAGCTTCTGTAATGCATCCTTCTGAGGGTATCTATAAAAAGCAGTGGTTTAATGGGTGTTTGGGTTTCTATAGCAATCCGGAATGCGCCATCGTAAAAATGCTTCAGGGGTTTTTGGGTTTCATTGAAAGTCCCCTCCGGAAAAATAAAAATGGAAACTCCATGGCTGAGTGCAGCTTTTAATGCCCGGATACTTTTAGACCTGGCTGCTGAATTTTTGCGGTCCACCAGAATTACTGCGGCGCGGTAGATCCATCCAAATATGGGCACTTTAACCATCTCCGCTTTGCCCAATGCTCTTACAGGCTGGTGAATGCCTGCCACAATAGGAGGGATATCCATATAAGAAATATGATTGGCTACAAAAATGTATTGCTTGCCGGTATTATGCGGTGCCTCATATATTTCTCCGTGCTGCACGCCTGTAACAAGATACCAGGTTCGTCCCCATATTTTACACAATACATAAATCATATTGCCACCGGTTACTTTACCAAAAGGAACGGAAAGCATCACAAAGGGGAAAACGCAGCACATGACTACTATAAAACTGATGAGGCAATAAATGGAGTAAATAAATTGCAGAACTTTTATTACAGGCTTCATAAATGGCCCATAAGGTATACAACTGTTCAGTTCCTACCAAAAAATAAGGCCGGCACTGTGCATGCCGGCCTTTTCTAGGGGTCTCTGGTCTTGATTTAAAATTGGTAGACGGCCGCCAGAATAAATGAGGCGGTGCCTTTGGCTAAACTGCCATTGGTTTTGGAAAATACAGTTTGATCCGAAATATCTGTTCTTAATTCAGGTATAAGCGTAAGCTTTTCTATTTTGATATTGGCCGAAAGGGTAGTAGCATATACTTTACCTCCGATATTCAGCGGGTTGATCTTTCTGTCGTCAAAATAGTCCTGACGCAGTGTAAGTCCTATGCGGCTGGACGGATCGTAATTAAAATAAATAGCATGGCTTTTCCAGCTGGAACTGGTTCCGGAAAAATTACTGCGCTGGATACTTCCATCATAAGCCATGCTCCATTTGCTGGCCAGCACGGCTGTTGCAACAAGATTGTATTGCGTTACATCACTTCCGGTTAAAAAATTCAGCCATAGTTTTATCTGGTCATTTTTGGTGCCGGTGCTTAGCTGTGCCAGTACCTGTTTTTGTGAAGTGCTGGTGGTGGTATAATCTGCAGGATTAGCAATTCCGATCATTAAAGCGGTTTTACCACCCAGTGAAATATCTGCTTTTATACCGGTATGAAAGAATGGTCCGTATGAAAATCCATAAGACATGCTATAGTTTCTGTTGAGGGTTGGGTCCACCAGCTCATAGCCTATATGGGTTGCCCATTTACCCATGGTAAATTTAATTTTATCCGAAGGCGCATAGGTCATGTAAAGTTGTTTAACGATTGCGAGTGATCCTGCATCGTTATAAGAAAAGTCCTGTGCTCTTTTGCCAAACCCCAGGTCTGCAGTTGCAGCTATTTTTCCTATGCTATGATCCAGTTTCACCGAAGCCATGCCCAGTTCAAAGGAGTTGTGCGAGTTGGTAAAACTGGTGAAACCATTTGTTTTGTTGGACGAGTTCGAAAAATTGTAGCGGTAATAGGCGTCGGCATAGCCGGAAACGGTAGTGGTGGGTTTGTTGGTGGAGTCTGTTTGTGCATCTGCGGAAAATATAGACACAGCAGTAGCACACATGGTTAAAATTTTCTTTAACATTGTATTGGTTTTATGATTAACAAGGGGTACAGCCTTTAAACCTGGTCAGAGGTTTATTAAATGGCTGTACCTTATTTTTACTAACTAAATCCGTGAGTTAAGCGTACTGAGGAGTACGACCGTATTTTTCATCATGCTGTGAAGCATCCAGACCCACTTCTTCTTCTTCAGAAGTAACACGTAATGGAAGTACCAGGTCTATGAATTTGAAAATTGCATAAGAAACGGTAAAGCTATATGCAACAACAATCAACAGGGTTTTAACCTGAATGAAAAAGAAGGAGAAATTACCGTAGAATAAACCATCTGCACCAGCACCATTAACGGTTTTGGTAGCAAATATCCCGGTCATTAAAATGCCAACCATTCCGCCTACACCATGACAGGGAAATACATCCAATGTATCGTCTAAATTAGACTTGGTTTTGTAATGTACGGCGAGGTTTGAAATAATGGCCGCAACAAATCCGATGAAAATACTCTGTGGTATTGCAACAAAGCCGGCAGCAGGAGTAATCGCCACCAGGCCAACCACTGCTCCAATACAGAAACCTAGTACAGATGGTTTCTTGCCTCTGATTACATCAAAAAACATCCAGGATAATCCTGCAGCAGCAGCAGCAGTATTGGTGGTAGCAAAAGCGGAAACCGCTAGAGCATTGGCGCTGAGTGCAGATCCTGCATTAAAGCCAAACCATCCAAACCAGAGCAGGCCGGTACCAATCAATACATAGGGGATATTAGCCGGCGGGATCTCTCTGTGTTCCAGGTGAGATTGTCTGCGTTTAATAACAAGTGCACCTGCAAGTGCAGCGCAGCCTGCCGTAATATGCACTACAGTTCCTCCTGCAAAGTCCAGCGCACCCATTTTAAACAGGAATCCTTCCGGATGCCATGTCCAATGCGCAATTGGCGCATATACCAGTAAACTGAATAAAGCAATGAATAAAATATAAGCGGTGAAACGGATCCTTTCAGCAACCGCGCCTACCACCAATCCGGGGGTTATGATGGCAAACATTAATTGAAATAAAGCAAACAGGGATAGTGGGATGGAAGGGGCCAGACTCCATGGAGCACCCGAGGTTACACCCTTAAAGAACATATGGGTGAACGGATTGCCAATAATACCACCGATACTTTCTCCAAAGCAAAGGCTATAGCCAACAAATACCCAAAGGATACTGACTATTCCGGCTGCTACCACACTTTTGATCATGGTAGAGATCACGTTTTTGCGGTGTACCATTCCTCCGTAAAAGAAGGCGAGGCCGGGAGTCATCAAAAAGACAAGGGCCGAAGCTACCAGTATCCAGGCAATATCAGCTGCGCTGTATTTGCCTCCATCATTAAAGTTGGGAAGGGAGGGAATAAAAAGGGCACCAATGGCAACTGCCATAAGTACCAGAAATGGTGCGAGTTGTTTAGCTTTGGATGTTGGCATAAATAAACATTAAATAATTAAATAATACTATCTTATTTGTCTAAAATAGTAAAATAAATGATTAGTTTACGATAATAACAATCTATATAATTAATTATAATATGATATCAATATTGTATGATAATTTAATTAAATGCCTAATTAAGTGTAGAATCAACACAAAAAAGCCCATCTTTTAGTAAGATGGGCCTAAAAAATGGTTAAATTAAAATAATATTAAATATTGATTAAATAGCTCTGATCCTTCGATTCCAGTATAGATGACCCCATTAAATACTCATCCACTCGGCGTGCACATTCGCGCCCTTCGCTGATTGCCCAAACAACCAGACTCTGTCCGCGACGCATATCACCTGCGGTAAATACTTTTTGAATATTGGTCTGGTAGTTTTTTTCGCTAGCCCGAACATTGCCCTTTTCGTCCAGTTCCACTTCCATCTGGTTGATCAGCCCTTCCTGCTGGGGGTGTAGGAAGCCCATGGCCAGAAAGGCAAGATCGCAGGGGATCTCTCTTTCGCTGCCTTTTACTTCTTCAAATCCACCCATTTTTCCATCGGCTCCGATCTTCCATTCGAGATCCACAATCAGCAGGTTTACCAACTCGCCTTTGTCGTTCCCTATAAATTTTTTGGTAGCAACTGCCCATTGTCTGTTGGCACCTTCTTCGTGAGAAGAAGTTGTTTTCAGCAGCATTGGGTATTGAGGCCATGGCATATGTGCTGTTCTTTGTTCCGGAGGTTTGGGCATTAACTCAAACTGCGTAACACTTGCTGCTCCCTGGCGGTTAGAAGTGCCCACACAGTCGCTTCCGGTATCTCCGCCCCCAATAACCACCACGTGTTTGCCGGTTGCCAGAATAGGTGCTTCTGTAAATGGTATATGGCTTACACGTTTGTTCTGTTGTTTTAAGAAATCCATGGCAAAATGGGCCCCACTCAGTTCGCGTCCTTCTATGTTCAGATTTCTTGGAACCGTAGATCCTCCTGCCATCACCACTGCGTTGCTCTCTCTCAGCAGATCATTGATGGATGTATTCACCCCCACATTGGCATTGCATTTAAAAACAATCCCTTCTTCTTCCATCAATTTTATCCGTCTGTCTATTACCCATTTCTCCAGCTTAAAATCGGGGATGCCATAACGCAATAATCCACCCGGTGCATCATCTCTTTCAAATACAGTAACCGTATGCCCTGCATAATTGAGTTGGGCGGCGGCAGCCAGTCCGGCAGGACCACTGCCTATTACTGCTATTTTTTTACCGGTACGCAGGTTGGGTTTTTTAGGCAAAACAAAGCCCTTGTCAAAAGCAATTTCAATAATATGCTTTTCGATTTCTTCGATTGTTACAGCCGGCTGATTGATGCCTAAAACGCAGGCAGCTTCGCAGGGAGCCGGGCAAATTCTTCCGGTGAACTCCGGAAAGTTATTGGTAGCCGATAATATTTCATAGGCTTCTTCCCAGCTATTGCGATACACGGCATCATTGAACTCGGGAATAATATTTCCCAAAGGACAACCGTTATGGCAAAAGGGAACGCCACAGTTCATGCAACGTGCGCTTTGTTCATTCAGTTTCTTTTCGGGTAAACGCTCAACAAATTCCTTGTAGTCGTGTACTCTTTCCTGCGGATCACGCTTGCCCGGCAGCTCTCTGGTGAATTCTAAAAATCCGGTTGGTTTGCCCATGTCGAGATTTTTTATTTTAATTTTCAGGTATTATTTTTCTTATCTGTTGTAACCGTTGCAGCTTTTCAGTTGCTTGTTTACTGGATGATCAGCTGTTTCTTTTTCTCCAGTACTTTTTTATAATCACGAGGAAATACTTTTACGAAATTCTTCAGCTGATTGTCGAAATCACTCAGGATGAACTTTGCAACCTTACTTCCTGTGTATTCCAGGTGGTTGCTGATAAGTGTATTTAATACAGCTGCATCTTCTTCGCTTAACGGATCGAGGTCCACCATTTCGGTATTGCACTTATGGGTAAACTGGTTGTTGACATTATAGATATAGGCAATTCCTCCGCTCATGCCTGCAGCAAAATTTCTTCCGGTATCTCCCAGAATTACGGCTGTTCCTCCTGTCATGTATTCGCAACCATGGTCTCCCACACCTTCTACTACCACACTAGATCCTGAATTGCGCACTGCAAAACGCTCACCGGCTTTTCCGCGTATATAAGCTTCTCCGGATGTTGCACCATACAATGCCACGTTGCCAATAATACTGTTGTCCTCTGCAGTAAATGTGGCCTGTGCCGATGGATACACGATCAGTTTTGCACCGCTGAGTCCTTTTCCAAAATAGTCATTGGCATCGCCTTCCAGTTCCAGTTTCAATCCCTTTGTATTGAAAGCGCCAAAGGATTGTCCGGCAGTTCCGGTAAACTTAAAATGAATGGTGTCTTCCGGTAATCCTTCGCTTCTGTAAATTTTAGTGATCTCATTAGATACAATGGTACCCACTGTTCTGTCTGTATTCTTAATAGGGAAGGAAGCTGAGACTTTGTCTTTTGTATCTATAGATTGCTGTGCCACTTTTAATAACTGCCAGTCTAAAACACCGGCAATGCCATGGTCCTGTTCTTCCTGTTTGTATAAGCCGGTATATAAAGAATCGGGGTCTTTGAACAATACTTTAGAAAGATCGAGGTTCTTGTATTTCCAATGGGTACTATTTTCTTTTTGTTGCAGATAATCTGCCTGACCAATCATTTCATTCACTGTTTTAAAGCCCAGTTCTGCCATGATTTCCCGAAGTTCCTGTGTAATGAATTTAAAGAAGTTCACTACGTGATCCGGATCTCCGGTAAAACGTTTCCGCAATGTTTCGTCTTGTGTGGCCACTCCAACAGGGCAGGTATTCAGATGACATTTACGCATCATGATGCATCCTTCTACTATTAATGCAGCTGTGGCAACTCCCCATTCTTCTGCACCCAGGAGTGCGGCAATGGCAATATCCCGTCCGGTTTTCATCTGCCCATCGGCCTGTACCACTACACGGCTTCTTAATTTGTTTTTTACCAGTGTCTGGTGCGTTTCTGCAAGGCCAAGTTCCCAGGGCAACCCTGCATGTTTTACTGAGCTGATAGGAGAGGCACCTGTACCTCCATCGTGTCCGGCAATCAGTACCACATCTGCTTTTGCTTTGGCAACACCTGCTGCAATGGTTCCTACGCCTGCTTTAGACACCAGCTTTACGTTGATGCGTGCGGCACGGTTGGCATTTTTTAAATCGAAGATCAGTTGTGCAAGATCTTCAATAGAATAAATATCATGGTGTGGTGGCGGAGAAATTAATCCCACACCCGGGGTAGCATGTCTTGTTCTGCCAATCCATTCGTCTACTTTATAACCGGGCAGCTGACCGCCTTCTCCCGGTTTGGCTCCCTGTGCCATTTTAATCTGTAATTCATCTGCTTCGGATAAATACAAGGCAGTAACCCCAAAACGCGCAGAAGCTACCTGCTTAATTGCAGAGCGCATGGAATCGCCATTTGGTAAAGGCGTATAACGGATCTCATCTTCGCCGCCTTCGCCCGTATTGCTCTTGCCGCCTAAGCGGTTCATGGCAATGGCCAGTGTAGTATGTGCTTCCCATGAAACAGATCCAAAGCTCATTGCACCTGTTGCAAAACGTTTGTAAATGAAAGAGGCCGGCTCTACTTCGTCTATAGATATAGAAGGTTTATTCTTTACAAATTCAAACTGACTTCTTAAAGTGCAGGCATGCTGGCTCTGGTCATTAACAAGGGCTGAATATTTTTTAAATTGGCTGTAATCGTTTTTTTTGGTTGCATCCTGCAGTAGGTGAATGGTTTGCGGATTGAATAAATGGAATTCACCTTTTCTCTTCCACTGGTATACGCCACCAACTGGTAAGCGGTCAACCGCTTTGTCTTTTTTGCTGAAAGCAAAGTAATGTTTGGTGAGCGTTTCCCGCGCTATTTCATCGAGGCCCATGCCTTCTATGCGTGAAGTGGCACCGGTAAAATAAGTGTCTACCACTGCTTTATTAATACCAATGATCTCAAATATCTGTGCGCCCTGGTAAGACTGTAAAGTAGAGATTCCCATTTTAGAAAACACTTTCAGTAAACCTTCATTCACCGCTTTAACATAGTTTTTCTTCAGATCATCTACATCCAGTTCTGTTTGTAATTTACCGCTCATTTTCATTTCACGGATCGATGACAACGCCAGGTACGGATTGATGGCAGTAGCTCCAAATCCTATCAGGCAGGCAAAATGATGGGTTTCCCATACATCACCCGCTTCCACAATTAATCCAACCTGTCCGCGATACCCTTTTTTAATAAGGTGATGATGAACAGCTGCTGTAGCCAGCAGAGAAGGGATGGGTGCATGGTCCGAATCAATGGCACGGTCTGTAAGAATCAACACTTCAAAACCGTCTTGTACGGCATCTACTGCATATCTGCACAAGCGATCCAGTCCGGCCTTTAAAGCGCCGGGCTTGCCGTTGGCCCTGAAATAGGTTTGCAGAGTCTTAGCCTGAAATACGCCGGTATCAATACTCCTGATCTTCTCTAATTCAAAGCTGCTTAAAATAGGCTGCGTAAGTGCTACACTGTGGCAGGAGATCGGATCTTCTATCAGCAGGTTGCCATTGCTTCCTGCAAAAGTAGCCAGAGACATGACCATTCTTTCCCGGATAGGATCAATAGGTGGATTGGTAACCTGTGCAAACAGCTGTTTAAAATATGCACTGATGTGTTGTGGCTGATCACTCAGTATGGCAAGGGGTGTATCATTGCCCATAGAGCCGATGGGTTCTTTTCCATCAATCGCCATTGGTGCAATAATTGTATCAAGGTCTTCTGTAGAATAGCCGAATGCTTTCTGGTATTTGAATACCTGGTCTTTTTCGAGATGCGTAAACATCACTCTTGGTTCGGGCAATTCTTCCAGCCGGATTTTATATTTGTTCAGCCAGTCTGCATAAGGCTTTTGTGAGCAGATGGTTTCTTTGAGTTCATCATCACTGATAATTCTGCCCTGCGCCATATCTACTACAAACATTTTTCCGGGCTGTAGTCTTCCTTTCTCTTTTACATTAGCAGGATCTATGGGCAGAACACCGGTTTCGGAAGCCATAATAACACGGTCGTCGTGCGTAACCGTATAGCGCGAAGGACGCAGGCCATTTCTGTCCAGCGTGGCGCCAATCATCTGGCCATCGGTGAAAGAAATGGAAGCAGGACCATCCCATGGTTCCATTAAACAGGCGTGAAATTCATAGAACGCTTTTTTTGCCGGATCCATATCTGCATTGCCATCCCATGCTTCCGGAATCAGCATCATCATTACATGTGGTAAGGACCTACCGGTAAGGGTAAGTAGCTCGATCATATTATCCAAACAGGCAGAATCGGATTGGCCATTGGTAATAATCGGTAAAATCATTTCCAGTTCTTCTTTTGAAAAATGGGGAGTAGTAAAACCGGTTTCGCTGGAACGCAGCCAGTTCAGGTTTCCCTGTAAAGTATTGATCTCTCCGTTGTGCGCCATATAGCGGAAAGGCTGGGCCAGTTTCCACGAAGGAAAAGTATTGGTAGCAAAGCGGGAGTGCACCAAACCAAATGCAGAAACAACCCGCTTGTCATTCAAATCAGGAAAATAATTTCTTACCTGCATGCTGGTCAGCTGGCCCTTGTAAATAATGGTTCTTGCAGAAAGGGAAGCCATATAGAATCCAATATCATCTTTGCGGGTACTGTTGCTGATTGTATGGGAAGCATAATTGCGAAGTATGAATAATTTTCTTTCGAAATCGTCGGTATCGTTAACGGAGTCCGGACAGGCAATGAACACCTGTTCCATACAAGGTTCAACAGAAAGGGCAGAAGGGCCGATATCATTTTTAATGACCGGCACTTTGCGGTAAACCAGAATATCCAGCCCCAGTTTTTCTGCGGCTCTGTTAAAGATATCCCTGCATTCTTCCCGGAGTCCTATCGACTTTGGAAAGAAGATCATACCAACACCGTATCTGCCCGATTCTGGAAGATGCACACCCAGTTTAATGCATTCGTCGAAGAAAAATTCGTGGGGAATCTGAAAAAGTATTCCTGCTCCATCGCCAGTATTATTTTCGCATCCACAGGCTCCGCGGTGCTCCATATTCTCCAGTACAGTTAACGCGTCTGCAATATGCTGGTGAGACTTGTGTCCTTTGATATTTGCAACAAAGCCAATACCGCAGGCATCGTGTTCGAACGCAGGATTGTACATGCCGCCTTCTGTACGGGAATTGAACATAGAACCGAATTATAAGGGTGAACAATAGTTGGCAGGCAATCTTGACTAAAATACAAGTAATTGGCCGTAAAACAAAACAAAATGTAGCTGGGAAGGATTATTTTAAATAAATATTAATAAATTGATAATATTATTAAAAAATATCTAAAGTAATTATTTAAAACGATCATACAATCTGTACCGGGTGCAATAGGTTGGATTGAACGGTAACTGGCTGATTGTTAGGATAAATACCAAAAATTGTACTGCCGCTTCCACTCATGCTGGCATAAACGGCGCCGTCTTCATAAAGTGCATTTTTGATGGAACTGATCTGTGGATGCATACGGGCAATGGGGGCTTCAAAGTCATTGTATAGCAGGTCTTTCCAGCTTTCAATGGGTTGAGCAATGATATGGGTGAGGGGTACAGGAGATTTAGCGGGAGTCAGTTGTTCGAATGCCCATTTTGTACTGATATGAATGCCCGGATGAACCAGTACAAACTGATAGCCGGAGAGATTCAGCGAAACCGGAGAAAGAATTTCTCCTCTGCCTTCGGCAAAACAGGGTTGATTGATGATAAAAAACGGGCAATCACTGCCTAGCATGGCCGCATACTGTATGAGCTGATCTGTGGACAGGTTCAGGTTAAACTGATCAT
This sequence comes from Sphingobacterium thalpophilum, assembly GCA_943325035.2. Taxonomy (GTDB): domain Bacteria; phylum Bacteroidota; class Bacteroidia; order Chitinophagales; family Chitinophagaceae; genus Sediminibacterium. Next base: position 17,537 of record CALPNW020000027.1, read on the forward strand.
TCAGCAGTGTCAGGGCAAAAGCACCATCTGCACTGCCTCCGCCTAAACCAGCACCCATTGGTATGATTTTATGCAGATGCATCCTGATGGCAGGTAGCCGGGGGAAGTCTTTTTTGAGCAGCTGGTAAGCTTTGATGCAGAGATTATTATCGGTGTTGCCGGGGATATCCATACCGCTGGTGGTAAAAACCATTTCCCCGTCTGTTGAAACCGTTTCCAGAACATCTTTTAATTGTACCGGATAAAAAATGGTTTCCAGTTCATGGTACCCATCTGCTCTTTTGCCTGTAATATGCAGACCCAGATTGATTTTGCAGTTGGGGAAAACAACCATTTGTAGAATTTAAAATGTATCCTGAGAAAATGAGGAAGCTGTTTGGGATAGCGGATCCCGGCTTACTTTCTTTTATTCATTTCGTCGCGTATAGCAATTGCCCTGATATAATCTTCCTGCTCCAGCACTTCGTTCAACAGGGTATTGAGTTCCTCTATACTTAACTTAGTGAGGTCATCGCGGTTTCCACCTGTTTCTTCAATGCCAATTGCTTCGCCCTTTGGCTTTTTGGGACCATTGTCTTCCATAAGAATGCCGGCGTTTTCCAGTATATTTTCGTAGGTATAAATAGGGCAACCGAAGCGAACTGCCAACGCAAGCGCATCACTGGTGCGGCTGTCAATTTCAACGGTGTCGTTTTCTGTAAAGCAAACAAGTTTAGAATAGAAGATCCCTTCCTGAAGATCGTTGATAATAATTTCCTGCAGATCAACGGCAAATGCGTTCATGAAATTTTTCAAAAGGTCGTGCGTCAGCGGACGGCTGGGATGCATATGTTCCAGGGCAACTGCAATGGCCTGTGCTTCAAAACCACCAATCACTATCGGTAGCCGGCGCAGTCCATCCTTCTCTCCTAAAACAACCGCATAGGAATGAGTTTGAGTAATGCTGTGCGACAGCGCTACAATTTCCAGTTCGATCTTCTTCATAATTAGTTACAAAATTAACTCAAAATTCTACATCAACATACCATCAGGCCGACTGTTTCTTCAGCCAGTTGTCGAAAATAAAAGTTCCGAATGGGGTAAAAGCCGCCAGAAATGACAGGATCAGGGTGCGGAACTTCCAGTTGTATTCCTCTTTGGCCAGATAAGACAGTGCCAGGTAAAGAATAAATAACAGGCCGTGGATCCAGCCGCAGATTTTCACGGGGTACGGATTTCCTGCAAGGTATTTAATGGGCATGGCAATACAGAGCAATACCAGTAAAGAAATACCCTCTGCATAACCGATCAGCCGAAACCGTCCTAATGTGCTGTTCAATAAATTTTTCATCATGCTGAATCTGTTTTAGTGCAGGTTGATTTCGCAAAACCTGCATAAAGGCTGGCAAGATATTTAAAAGAACCAGTTAAAAACAGGATCTTGCATAAAATTTACTTTATGCCCTTGATTCAAATAAGTGAGATCCCTTCCTGCGAACTGATAACAGGATACGATGCACAGTTTATTCATACGCCTGCTGCCACATTTTCGCATGTTCGTGTTAAAGCGGGTGCAGCATTGCCGCTCCATTCGCATATACAGGAACAGGTGTCTTATGTACTGGAAGGAGAATTTGAATTAACGGTGGATGGAGTTCCTCATCAACTGGTGAACGGGCAGGTATTTGTAATTCCTTCCAATGCTCCGCATGCGGGTTTGGCTATTACAGACTGTTTTATTCTGGATGTGTTTACCTCTGTACGGGAAGATTATAAAGCGAAGGGCGGAATTGTGCTATAAAAAAAGGTCCATCTTGCGATGAACCTTCTCTATTACTAACAGTTGGGGGGACTGTTATGCAGAAGCTTTCATTTTTTTGATTGCTTCAGTAAATTGTGGCAATACTTCAAATGCATCACCCACAATACCATAATCTGCCGCCTTAAAGAAAGGAGCTTCAGGATCTTTATTGATAACTACTATAATTTTACTTCTGTTAACACCGGCCAGGTGCTGAATAGCACCGGAAATGCCAATGGCAATATACAGGTTGGGCGCAACCTGAACACCTGTTTGACCAACGTGTTCGTGGTGTGGTCTCCAATGTGCATCACCAACCGGACGGCTACAGGCAGTTGCTGCGCCCAGTTCCTTAGCCAGGTCCAGTAAAATGCCCCAGTTCTCTGGTCCTTTTAATCCGCGTCCGCCGCTTACAACAATATCTGCTTCGGTTAATGGAACATCACCGCTTATTTTATTCACTGCAGTTACTTTTACTTTTGCTGCAGCAATTTCAATGGCAAGCGGACTAACAGTTGCTGTGCCTTCGCCTGCAACGGTCATATAACTATTGGGATTGAGAGAAATAACTTTGATGGCAGAGTTGATGTTCACATGTGCAAATGCCTTTCCGGAAAACACCAGTTTTTTAACTACAAAACCATTAGCCGTATCCGGTAAAGCACAAGCTCCTGTTACAACGCCGGCTTTTAAACGGGCTGCAACCCTCGCTGCAACTGCTTTTCCTGTTTGGTTATGCGAGAACACCAAAACATTGGCGCCGCTTGCAGTAACTGCATCAGCAATGGCTTTTGCATATACCTGTGTATCTACATTGTTCAGCGAATCGCTGGCAACCTGATGTATTTTGGCAACCCCGTATTTACCGAGGGCAGCAATATCATCATTCACCGTTCCCAGTAAAAGGCCTTCTGCGCTGGTGCCCATTTGCGCAGCCAGTTTAGCACCATAAGTAAGGGCTTCGAGAGAAGATTTTTTAACGTGACCATCAGCATGATCTATGAAAACTAAAACACTCATTTTTTTGAATTTAGATTGTTGAATTCAATATTCTTTTTAAATCGCTTTTGCTTCTTCATGTAATAAACGTACCAGTTCAGCTACATTATCTGCAGCAACCAGTTTAACGCCTGCTTTTGCAGGAGGAAGTTCAAAATTTACAATAGAGGTAAGGGCATCAATGGCAACAGGTTCAACCACTTTCAATGGTTTGGTTCTGGCGGCCATGATTCCACGCATGTTTGGTATACGCTGTTCTGCTACTCCTTTTGCGCAACTAACCACCAGTGGTAATAACACTTCAGCTACTTCTTCGCCACCT
>CALPNW020000028.1 GCA_943325035.2 Sphingobacterium thalpophilum
CGGGTCTGAGGTATAGATGATAGGTATTACCCAGAATGATCTGAGCCTGCACATCCAGCTTCAGTTGTTGCTGGGTGACCGCTTTGACACTTCCTACTGTTCCTACAGGCATAAAAATGGGTGTTTGAATAACCCCATGATCTGTTGTAATGGTTCCTGCCCTTGCGGCAGAGTCCTGAGCGGTTGTTTCAAGCGAAAAACTAAGTGCGGCCATGCCGCAAAAGTAGGGCTCTTTGCCTTATTTTTGCGTCATGATCATACCTTCTATTGTCTGGACTATTTGCTTTGGACTTTTTTGCGCAATCATAGCCATTCAACTTTTCTATTATCTGTACTTTTTCAGCAGGCTCGCTTTTTTTATACCAGCACCCAAAAGTACGCATGTAGAACATCCTGTTTCGGTGGTGATTTGTGCCAGAGATGAAGCGCACAACCTGGTTAAAAACTTACCCGGCGTTTTGGTACAGCATTACAAAACCACCCATGAACTGTTACTGGTTAACGACAATTCGAGTGATGAAACCAAATACATCATAGATGAATTCAAGCGGTCTTTTAAAAACCTGAACCTGATAGACCTTACCCAGGAGGCCAAAATGATCAGCGGAAAGAAATTTCCCCTCTCGATGGGTATCAAAAGCGCCCAATACGAAATCGTTTTACTAACCGATGCCGATTGCGTACCAGCGTCTGAATTCTGGATCCAGAAAATGCAGAATACCTATACCGATGATATTGAAATTGTACTGGGTTACGGTGCCTACCATAAAAAGCCGGGTTTGCTGAATAAACTCATCCGTTTCGAAACATTCCATACGGCTATTCAATATTTGTCTTATGCACTTGCAGGAACGCCTTATATGGGTGTAGGGAGAAACCTCAGCTATAAAAAGAATGTATTCCTGCGCAACAAGGGATTCTCCTCCATTAATCAGATTCCAAGCGGAGATGATGATCTTTTCATTAATCAGGTAGCCAATTCCACCAATACCGCCATCTGTATTGAGGAAGATACCCATACACTCAGTGATCCAAAAAGAAACTGGAATGAATGGATGTCTCAGAAATACAGACATTATACTACCAGTAAATACTATAAACCGATTCACAAATTTTTACTGGGCCTGTATTCATTTACTTTATTTATGCTTTATCCAATGCTGGTGGTAAGCATTATTTTCTTTAACTGGTGGATACCACTGGTAATATTTTTGGTTCGCCTGATTGTTCAGGGCATTGTGTATTATAAAGGGATGAAAAAACTCAACGAGGCCGACCTCTTTCCTTTCTTTATTTTACTGGATATCTGGATGTTCTTTTACTTCATTTTCACAGCACCCGCAATATGGAAAGCACCCCGCAAAAACTGGAATTAATTACCAAATACTTTGATGATTTTTCCGAAAATCAGCTGAAGCAATTAACACTGATCTATGACCTTTACCGGGAATGGAATACGAAGATTAATGTTGTTTCCAGAAAAGACATAGACAGCATTTACCTGCACCATGTATTGCATTCGCTTAGTATTGCCGCTATTGTAGAATTTGAACCCGGCATGAACATCATTGATATTGGCTGTGGCGGAGGTTTTCCCGGTGTTCCACTGGCAATTTTTTTTCCGGAAGTAAAATTTCATCTGGTAGATAGTATTGCCAAAAAACTAAAAGTAGTAGATGCCGTTTGCGAAGGAGCTGAAATAAAAAACATCACCACACAGCATACCCGTGCAGAAGATATTAAAAACAGAAAATTTGATTATGCTGTTTCCCGGGCAGTGGCCCCTTTAAAGGACCTGCTGCAATGGAGTATGCCGTTGCTGAAGAAACAACCGGGATCAGCAACAGGTCCTGATTTCATCAGAAACGGTTTGATCTGTTTAAAAGGTGGTGACCTTGCCCAGGAGATTTTTGAAAGTGGTGCAAGACCTAAGATGATGCCAATCACTAAAATATTTCCGGAACCCTATTTCGAAGAGAAATACATATTGCACGTTCCAAAATAAGAAACAAAAAAAGCGCAGACTGAAGTAGTTGAACACCGGTCTGCGCTTTACTATTTATCATTCATTTTATTCTGGTATAACAAGCTTGTTATTGCTTCTGTTGATGTCTGCTAAGCGCATACTTGGATCAATCTCAATTGTCCTGATATCCTTAATAGACCTGTTTGTAGTAAACTGGTATTCCGGATGTGTCCATCTCCACTCTGCATGAACTGTTCTTGGAATATTATTCTCTGCAGGTTTTTGTCCGTACATCAGATCGAGCGGTATATTGTGCATTTCCTGTGTTCCGTCTTTAAAGGAGATCAGCACATCTATTGGCATTGGCATTTTCCCGATGCGCTTTACCGTAATGGCTGTTTTACCATCAACCACCGCAATGTCCCCTACTGTATACTCAATTGTTTTTGTACTGTTGATCCAATACTCTTTGTACCAGTCCAGTTCCATACCACTTATTTTTTCAGCAATCCGGATCAGATCATTCGGATTGGGATGTTTAAAGCGCCATGCATTATAATAAGCCAGCAGAATTTTATCTCTCACAGAATCTCCAACAATGTATCCCAGTTGCTCCATAAAAATAGCACCCTTACTGTATGAAGCGGTACTGTATGCATAATTGGTATTGTAATGATCTGCATGTGTACTTGCGGGTTCTTCATAACCGCTCTTTGCCAGCGCAATATACCCTCTGTAAGAACCCTCATACCAGAAGCCGGGTTTATTGCGTAGTGTAGCCATTGCTCTTGTACTTGCATAATCAGTAAAACCCTCATCCATCCATGGATACAAGGACTCATTAGTTCCCAGTATCATCTGGTACCAGCTGTGCATCCACTCATGTATAGCAGTTCCAATACTGGCATTCTTTATTAAGGTGGCCATTGGATATTCCATTCCGCCATCGCCACCCTGTACAAATGTGTATGTTTTATAAGGATAAGCTCCGAATGTTTTTGCCATGATCGGATAGGCCAGCGCACAGCTGTCCGCCATTCTCTGCCATCTTGTTTCCAGAGAATCAACGGCCTTGTACACCACACGGATCAAAGGACCGTCAACGGTGTTTCTGGTAATCATTTTATAAGAAGGGTCTGCCGCCCACATGAAATCATGCACATTGTTTGCCTGCCATTTCCAGGTAAGCGTAGCACCTGTTGCCGGTTTTACTTTTACACCGGCAGACTGGTAACCAAATCCTGTTTCATTCGCATTCAACAGATCGCCTCCGGCTGTAACCAGGTAATTTTTATCGATTGTAATCTGAACTGCATAATCACCCCATACTCCATAAAACTCTCTGGCGATATATGGATTTGCATTCCATCCCTGATAATCGTATTCTACCATTTTGGGATACCACTGGCTCATACTGTACCGGATACCTTCCTTATTATCTCTTCCGCTTCTTCTTACCTGCAATGGCACCTGTGCTTCAAAATCAACATCCAGCATAACGGTAGACTTAGGCAGGATGGGCTTATTGAGCACAACTTCAAGTATTGTTTCATGCTCCTTCAATTGCTGGGCAACACCATTGATAAGAACAGCATTTACTTTTTGAAAACCAATTTCATCTTTGGTTAATTTACTGATGCGGTCCTTCACCCGCGGATCCCAATCCAGCCCGTCTGTTTCACGTTTGGGATTAGGGTCGCTCAATCTTATTTTTCCTGATTCGCGGCTTCTTACATCCATACTACTGTTGGGCTGAAATGCATTCCAGTAGAGATGAAAAAACACTCTTGTTAATGTATCTGTTGAATTATTGGAATAAGCGATTTTTTCAGTACCGGAAAACCGATTACTTACTACATCCATTTTTACGTTGATGCTGTATTTAATCTTTTGCTGCCAGCGATCCGGCTGGGCAAAAGCTAATACATTCAATGTTAAAAACAACAGGGTTAAGCCAGTCTTATTTTTCATTTGATACTGTTTGTGAAGGGAAGATAAATATAAAAACCTAACAACCTGCTACTACAACTACAATTTCACCTTTCACGGTTTTCGCCTTAAAATATCCGGCTACTTCTTCTAGTGTACCACGTTTGTTTTCTTCAAATAATTTGGTCAGTTCTCTGCTAACAGAACAGATACGGTCTGCGCCTAAATAAGTGGCCAGCTCTTCGAGGGTTTTAACTAGGCGCATCGGACTTTCATAAAAAATAATGGTGCGCTCTTCTACTGCCAGTTTTTTTAAAAGTGTTTGTCTGCCCTTTTTCAGGGGAAGGAACCCTTCGAACACAAAGCGGTTGGCAGGAATGCCACTATTAACGAGTGCCGGCACAAAGGCAGCGGCTCCCGGAAGGCATTCTACCCGTATATTATGTTTAATACATTCACGCACCAGTAAAAATGCTGGATCGGAAATACCGGGTGTTCCTGCATCCGTGATCAAAGCCATTGTTTTGCCTGCCTGTAACTGATCTGCCAGATGCGCAACAACTTTATGCTCATTGTGCTGGTGATAGGGCGTAAGCGGTTTCTCTATTTTATAATGATTCAGCAACTTTGAAGATGTTCTGGTATCCTCACATAAAATCAGATCCACCTGCTGCAGCACTTCTAATGACCGCAGGGTGATGTCTTTTAAATTTCCAAGAGGTGTAGGAACAAGGTATAGCAATGGATTAAATTATAGCGATCTCATAAGACTCCATTACCTGATTGGCAAGCAGCTCTTTGCTGGCTTTTTCCGCAACGGCTTTGGCCGCTTCTGCATTATCTGCTTCAACAGTTAATGTAATATGTTTTCCAACACGTACATCCTGTACAGAATGAATACCCAGGTTATGTAAACCACCCATTACTGCTTTGCCCTGAGGATCCAGTAAATCTTTCAGAGGCATTACGGTAATTTGTATTGTATATATCATGATTCAACTTGTTTGAAAGCCAAAGATAGAATTACATAAGCAAAAAAACCTACTGAAACTGCCAGCCAGCCAAAAACAGCAGCAGACAGAACAGCTACTAGGGCAATTAAAATAAACGGCAGGCCTTTTTTGAAGGTAAACCCTTTGAATTTAAGGGCCAGCATCGGCAATTCAGATACCATCAGGTAGCAGGATACAAAGATCAATCCATACCAGGTCCATTTATTCAGCATTAATTGCTGGACCCAGTTTTCCTGTGAATACCAGAATAACATAGGGAAAGAGGCAAATAATAGCCCAATTGCAGGTATCGGAACTCCTTTAAATCCATATTGCTGACTGGTATCAAGATTAAATCTTGCTAAACGAAAGGCACCTGCACAGGGAATTAAAAATGCAGGCAATAACCAACCCATAGAAATATCCAAACCTCCTGCCTCCTGTGAAAAGCAGAACCGCAGAAACTGAAAGGCAATTAATCCGGGGGCTACCCCAAAGCTGACCACATCGGCCAGTGAATCCAGTTGCTTACCCATTTCCGAAGGAACATTCAGCAGTCGGGCAACAAATCCATCAAAAAAATCTACTACAGCCGCGGCTATAATGAACCAACCAGCCCACATCAATCTCTCGGGCAATACTACCAGATTATCTCCTGCTGCACTTACGGTTAATGTAAGTCCGGGTTGAAGGATATATACAATGGCAATGACTCCCAGAAAGAGGTTCGCCAGTGTAATAATATTCGGTATTTGTTTCTTCATAAATAAATGTTCCTGGTTAACAGCTCTCTGTTATGTGTTATTTTTTCATCAATCTTTCAATGTCTTCTGCTGTAACCGGAATATTTTTCATCAGGTCGGTATTACCATTTTTGGTGATCCACACATTATTCTCTATCCGGATACCCATTTGTTCTTCTTCAATATAAATTCCCGGCTCAATCGTAAATAACATACCCGCTTTTATAGGTGCAGTTCTGGTTCCCAGATCATGGACATCCAAACCCAGATGGTGTGAAATTCCATGGTACAGGTATTTCCGGTAAGCCCTGTTTTCCGGGTCTTCGTTCTTAATATCCTGTTTGGTCAGCAACCCTATTTTTAAAAATTGCTGCGTAGCTTCTTCGCCCACTTTTTCGGTATAATCAACCACAGTTATTCCTGGCTTTAAAATGCGCTTTGCATAATTGTGCAGATGCAAACAGGAGTTGTATACCGTCTTCTGCCTTTTGCTGAACTTTCCGTTCACCGGAACAGTTCTGGTAAGATCCGCATTGTATCCGCCATACTGCGCACCAAAATCCATCAGTATCAGCTCACCATCCTTACAGGTGGCGTTGTTGGAAACATAGTGAAGCGTACGTGCATTATCTCCGCTGGCTATAATACTGCCATAGGCAGGTCCGGTAGCACGCTGACTCAGAAAACTATGCCAGATCTCCGCTTCAATTTCATATTCAGTAACACCCGGCTCTATAAACTTCAACAGTCTTCTGAAAGTAGTATCTGTTATATCAATGGCTTTCTGCACCACCACTATTTCTTCTTTGGTTTTAATTCCTCGCAGTTCCTTCATGATTTTTGCAGCACGCTGGTACTGGTGCAGTGGATACTGGTGTTTCATTTCATCGATAAAACGATACTCCCTGCTGCGGGCAGTAGCAGCTTTCCGGTCATTCTCATTGCTGTCTAAATAAATACAATCCGCCAGGTGAACCCATCCCTGCAATAATGCATCAAGGCTATCTAACCACACTATGGTTTTGATTCCGGAAATGGCAGTAGCTTCTGAAGCTCTTAAACGCTTGCCGTCCCATTTTTCCTTGAGTGCATTTGGACGAACCAATACCAGTACTTCACGGTATTTGGGATCGGGGCAGTCCGGAAATAAAACCACCATAGAATCTTCCTGTTCAATACCGCTGAGCCAGAACAGGTCACTGTTCTGCTTAAAACCATGAAGCGCATCCCCATTGGCAGGCCATTCATCATTACTTACAAATACTGCAATACTGGATGGCAGCATTTTAGCTATAAATTTTTTTCTGTTGTTGTTGAAAATGGCAGGATCCAGCGGTAAGTACTTCATAAGGTAAATATTATGAACCGCAAGATAAACTAAAATCTAACAGTAGGACACTTCACTGATTTACCGGAAGAAGAAGCAAATAACCCGGTTTTTACTATAGATAATTCATATGCTCCCCTGGTACCGTTCAAATTTTTCAGCGAAGAAATGGTAGCATCATAGTTAACGGTAAATTTCACGTCATTGATCTGATACCCCACCATTGGGATAGCGGCATCATTCCCCCGGTAATACAATCCCAGAATCAGTTGCTGCGCTCCATCACCGCTAAGGTCTCTGTTGGCATTGAAGCCAAATACAATTTCTTTGGAATTTCCCATTTTACTTACGTAGATATTCGGATTTACGATCCAGAGATCCTGCACTTTTATACTGGCGTTGGCAAAAATGGTATAGCGCATATCCATCTTATAATCTGATACATCAGCGGCAAAAAAACTTTCCTGCGGACGGTTGATGTGCATGATACTTACCCCTGCATTAAAATAAACATTTTCAGAAACAAATAATGCATAGTTCAATCCCATCTGAAGATCCAGATAACTGGTTTGACTATATGCAAAGGGTTCGTTGGATGGAATAGAAATATCAAAAAACTGGCCGTTCCACTGGTTGTCAAAATTAAGTTTACTGATATCGATTTTTTTAGCAACGATGCCTGCAGAAAATCCTGCACTCAGCAAACTTTTATATCCCAGCATCTGGTGATAAGCTAGCGACAAATGTGCACTTGTGGCCGTAAGACTTCCGCTTCCGGCTACATCTTTCACAATGGATCCGCCAATTCCCATCCAGCCATTTTCAAAACGGCTGGCAAACAACTTAGTATCGGCCCAGATACCCATGGTTTTATAGGGATTACCTACAGAAGACCATTGATTCCGGTAATTTCCGCCGATTCTGTAATCATTATCCGGATTGAATCCGGTGTTGGCGGGATTTACCAGAATAGGTGCATTGAAATATTGGGAAAAATTAAGATCCTGTGCATTCAGGCCAGAAAACAATGAACCGGATACCAGTAGAATTACTGCTGCCCTTATTGCATGTAGTTGATTGAATCTGTTTTTTTTCATCCTATCTTAATAAAGTGATGTCGCCTTTTTTTGTTGCTTTTACTTTGTCCGAAAATTCCACTTCTACCGTGTAGTGATAAACTTCCTGGGGTTGTAATTTCCCATTCACTTTACCATCCCATCCTTCATAAATATCGGTACTGATAAACACTACTGCTCCCCATCGGTTATAAATTCTCCAGGTCATTTTTGTTATTCCAAAACCACGCACGAAAATCCGGTCATTCACATTGTCTCCATTGGGCGTAAATGCATTGGGTACATCAAACAAGGGATTTACTTCGGCTGTAACAGGTTCGCAATAAGTGCTTACACAACCAACACTGTTGGTAGTATATAAACAAACATTGTAGGTATCTGATGCGGTAAATGTATGTTTAATAGTGGTATCGGTTCTGGAGGTAAATACTACCCTGCTGTCGCCAAAATTCCACTGATAAGAAACACCTCCGGAAGATAAATTCGTAAATGAATAGATCTGATTGGTTTGCGCAACCCTGGGGGTATAGTCGAACAGGGATATTGGCATCGCACTCACCAGTACATTGGCGGTAAATATTTTTGTTTTTACGGCATCACAGGTATTGTTATCTGTAACACTTACTGTAACCGTATACCTGCCATCTCTGGCATAGGTGTGGGTTGCATCACCGCCAGTGGTAATTGGGCTTGTGCCATCTCCGAAATCCCACACAAAAGTCTGGCCACCTGTTCCGGTATAGGTAAAATGAGATGCTGATCCAAGACAGGCTGTATCTGCCACAAAAGATGGAGCAAATGAAGAAGAGACCCGAACAATTTTTTCAATAAAATCATTCTCATTACAAAACAGTGCATCCTTTAATGTTAAACGGACAATATAAGTTCCATCTGCAGGATATATATGTGTTACAGGAGTTCCGTCCTTAATTATTTTTGCTGAACCGTCCCCGAAATCCCATTCAAAGGAAGCGGCCGTAAATGATCCCCCCGGAGGAGGCTGGGCCAGGTTCGTAAATGAAAAATCACGGTTTCCGCAGGGAGGAATTACTGCATAACTATAATCGAGTGTAGTTACTGCATCATTGCGGACTATAATCCTGATATATGAGGTATCCTTTTCATTACAGGAATTCAGGTCTTCAGATATAAGTCTTACCAGATAGTTACCCACTGTACTGAAAAGATGATTTGCCTTAGGGGTGGTAGTGGTAGTATCATTGATTCCATCGCCATTAAAGTCCCAGTAATACGTGTCGGCAGTTGCAACCGTATCTTCAAAATTTACCATCAACGGCACACAGCCTGTAGAATCTCCTGCAACACCATTAATAGAAGGTTTAATACCCGAAGAAACTCCGGCTGCATAAAAAGCAAGCTTTACTGCCAGTAAATTACAGGCATTATTGGCACGGGTGGGAGACCATGACCCCGGTGTTCCGATTATAGAAGTTCTGGCACCGGTAGCTCTGCTGTCTCCGCAGGAGCAAATAGACTGGTAAATAGTTCCGCTCGGATCAAATCTGCTCGTTCCACCATCCACATGATCGGGGTATCCGGCATCCTGTCCAAAGAAGGTTGCATATATCAGACTGTCTGCATTTTTACTGAGAATGAAGAAATAAAAATCGGCACCATCCGTTACTTTTTTATAGGCATCTTTAGTAACAATCAACCCGTCTAAAGAGGCAGTGGAATAATTCTGACCGATATTAGATCCGCCCCAACCAGACACATACATATTCTGACAACGGTCTACCAGAAAAGCAGTAAGAGATAAGCTGGGTTTATTGGCAGTTGAACTACCAAAGTTGGTAAAGAATACAAAGCCCGATAAATCACTGGTTAACTTGGCAATAAAATGCTTGCCTTCCTGACCCGGATACTTCGTATTATAAGGTGAATTTTTAGAGGGGAATACTCCGGTGGTGGTACCCGTGATATAAGGAGAGCCCACTTTGTCGAACTGAATCCCAAAGATCACATCCTGTCCGTTGGTTCCTATATAAGTTGTTTTGTTGATGGCTGAACCATCGCTTTTGATACTGGTAATAAATCCATCCACTGTACCTAATGTTCCCTGATTTCCGGGAAATAATACCCCGGCTTTATCGCCCGGGAAATCGGTGCTGGCTGTTGCTCCGGAAACATAAATATCTCCGGTAACAGGATTCGTACTTAAAACAAATGCAGCATCATCATCATTACCGCCCAGGTAGGAACTGAATAAAACATTGTCTAGTGTGGGGTCCATTTTTATCACCACCCCATCCTGTTTTGATCCGGGAGTGTTTTGAAATGCATTCTTTACAGGGAAATTGGCAGACTGAGTTACTGAAGCCAGTAATATATTATTGTCATTGTCAACAATCACTTCGCTTCTTGCATCATCCCCATAATTTCTGCGTGTAGAAATAGACCCTGAATTTTGTGGATAATTGGGTTCAACATTAACGCCGTCATTTAATGACCCGCCGATTCTTACAGACCCTATCAGAGCAGTACCTGTAGCATTCAGTTTGGTTAACAGAATATCAAAATTACCACCGGCACCAACCAGACTGGAAGCTCCTTTTGTGGGATAATCTGCAGAAGATGTTCTCCCTGCAATTACCAGATTACCTGCCCTGTCCGCTATTAAACTATGTGGCTGGTCATCACCGGCTCCTCCAATATAGGTGGCATACATTCTCCTGGTACCTGTCGGGTCAAATTTAATGATCCCAATGTCTATTTTTAATATATTTCCGCCAATAAATCTAGTTTGAAAAGCACCATTGGATACCGGGAGTCCTGTTGAAAAAACGATACCTCCTGCATAAAAATTTCCTAATCCGTCATAAGTGGCAGTAAAGCCCCAGTTATCCGCAGAGCTTCCGGAGTAACTGATAAAAATCACACTGGGATCTATCACCAGGGTTGCACTTTTATCATATGCGCTGTTCATCTTAAAACGAACAAAATTACCCTTCACTTCAAAGCTGGTGGATACCACAGAGCGTTGCTCGTTCCTGAGCTGATAAGTAAATGGTGCCAGTTCCTGAATAGTTCCTACAGAGGTTTTAATCTGCAGTACTTCATCCTTCACCTTCAATCCTTCCACTCCGTCAAAATAAAGGATCACCTGATCCGGATTACCTCCCGGATGCACAATAATATCATACTTTAAAGTTTCATTGGACGTATAAAAGCGCACATCAATATTGGGATATAAATTCTTGTAAGTAACCGCCTGAAAGGTTTTACAATCAGCCGCCCATTTTGCCGGATCATTTCCAATAAAATAATTAGAATATGCATCCAGGGATTTATCGGGAACGATCTGCGGATTGGGATTTGCATTTAAAAATTTTACTTCATAGGTATGTGAGCGCAATGTAAAATCATCGCCTGCATTACCCATAGGAAATGGCTTGCTGTTTTCCTGAACAGCCTCATTGGCTTCGTGCCCGGCCTTTCCCCTTGTATGGTGAAACATTTCTGTTAACTGCGTGTAATCTGCTGTATTATATTGCAATACCCGGTATCCGTTGTTTTGCAGAACAATGGCCCCGCCCGGCAATTCGGATTTAAATTTTACAGACGCATCCCACTGCCCTTTGTTCTCAATAAAATCGAGGTAACGCTGGGCATGCAATCCGGCGGAAAGCAGTATAAAACTTAAAAAAATACCGATTTTTTTCAACGCAAAAGGTTATTAGGTTAAGAAATTTTACTCCAGCCATGCTTCAGTTTCTGTGACTGCATAAAGTTACGCAACGACTGGTGTATTTCCTGATCCAGATAAAGATCATTCTCTACAAGCATTTCCGCCTTTTGTCTGGCCAGTTCTAACAAAGCTTTATCATTTACGATACTGGCCAGCTTAAAGTTCAATGCCCCACTCTGCCGGGTTCCTTCTATATCTCCCGGACCTCTCATCTCAAGGTCTTTTTCTGCTATTTTAAACCCATCATTCGTTGCGCACATTATATTGATACGTTCTTTGGCCTCTTTGCTTGCTCGGCTACCCGTTAATAATATGCAAAAACTTTTTTCGGTTCCCCTTCCTACCCTTCCGCGGAGCTGGTGTAACTGCGATAAACCAAACTTTTCGGCACTCTCAATCACCATTACCGATGCATTGGGCACATTCACCCCCACTTCAATTACAGTCGTACCAACCAAAATCTGGGTATCTCCTTCTACAAAACGCCGCATATTGGTTTCCTTTTGATCTGCCGGCTGTTTTCCGTGAACCATACTGATCCGGTAACGGGGCTCCGGAAAAAAACTCTTCACCTGCTCATACCCCTGCATCAGATCCTCATAACTCATTTTTTCACTCTCCTCTATCAAAGGATACACGATATATGCCTGTCTGCCCTTTTCCACTTCCTCTTTTATAAATCCCATTACATTCGCCCTGGCCATTTCATTGCGCTGAACTGTTGTAATAGGAATTCTTCCGGGAGGCATTTCATCCATTACACTGTATTCGAGATCGCCATAAGCGGTCATTGCCAGCGTCCGGGGAATAGGCGTTGCAGTCATTACTAAAACATGTGGAGGCACTGCAGCTTTTTCCCATAACCTGGCCCTTTGAGCCACACCAAACTTATGTTGTTCATCCACAATTACTAAGCCAAGATTTTTAAATTGAACAACTTCCTCTATTACCGCATGAGTGCCTACCACAAAGTGAATACTGTCTTCTATCAGCCCCTTTAATATCCGCTTTCGCTCTGCAGTTTTTGTGCTGCCCGTGAGGATGGCAATTTCTAAAGGCATTTCTTTGAGCAGCTCTTTTAACCCCAGATAATGCTGTTGTGCCAGTATCTCTGTAGGTGCCATAAAACAGCTCTGAAACCCATTGTCAGCCGCCAGCAGCATGCTCAGTAAAGCCACCATGGTTTTACCACTTCCTACATCCCCCTGCAATAACCGGTTCATTTGCCTTCCTCTGGCTGTATCGGTGCGTATTTCCTTCAATACCCTTTTCTGGGCACCTGTTAAGGTAAAGGGCAGGTACTTGTTATAAAAAGTATTGAAACAATCTCCCACTTTTTCAAAAACAACACCCCTGCTTACATTATTTCGTTGCAAACGCACCAGTTGCAGCCTCACTTGTGCGATAAAAAATTCTTCAAATTTTAATCGTTCAAGTGCTTTATTGTACAATAGTTCTGTAGAAGGAAAATGAATAGATGCAAAAGCCTCAAAACGAGACAATAATTTCAATTCCTTCAGTATATTATCCGGAATATTTTCAGGAATATCTTTCGGCTGTAATAACCCCATCAATGTGGCAGTAAACTTAGCCAGTTGCCTGCCATTCAGCCCTCTGGCTTTCAATTTTTCTGTGGATGGATAAACCGGTTCCAGAAATTCCCTTGCACCTGCAATGGCAGCAACAAACACTTCTATTTCCGGATGAACCATCTGGGCTTTACTGTTGAAAAAACCAGTCTTCCCAAAAACAAGGTAATCAGACCCTACATGAAGGCTTTTCTCCACCCAGCTTATCCCCTGAAACCAGGTAAGTTCCAGCACACCGGTTTTGTCTTTCAACTGAGCCACCAACCTTCTGGACCTTCCGGCACCAACCGTTTCATAGTGCATCAGGCGGCCTGCCACCTGAATATAATCAGTAAAAACATTGATGTCCTTAATAGGACTCACCTTGGTTTTATCGATATGCCGGATGGGGAAATGCGCTAATAAATCGCCAAAAGTGAAAATTTCCAGCTCTTTTTTAAGCATATCGGCCCGCAAGGGGCCTACGCCTTTGAGGTATTCGATGGGTGAGGATAATATACTGGCTAGCTGACTGATAACTGTGAAATTATCGAATTAGGAATGAACGGATGAATTTGGCCAAAAAAAAACATACACAATCAACGGGAGACCATTGACTAATATTACCTTCGCAGACTATGCAAAAAGAGGTTGTTGTTAGTGGAATACGCCCAACAGGGTTTCTCCATTTAGGAAATTATTTTGGCGCCATGCGCAATTATGTTCGCATGCAGGACGATTATAACTGCTATTTTTTTGTGGCGAACTGGCATAGTCTTACTACGCACCCGGATACCAAAGAGCTCAGAAACAGTGTACACAGGGTCATTGCAGAAAATATAGCCTGCGGTCTGGATCCGGAAAAAGTAGCCCTGTATGTACAGAGTGATGTGCCCGAAATTGCAGAACTCTACCTTTACCTGAATATGCTGGCCTATAAAGGCGAGCTGGAAAAAACAGCCACTTTTAAGGATAAAGTGAGGCTTCAGCCCGAAAATGTGAATGCCGGTCTGCTGACCTACCCGGTGCTGATGGCAGCGGATGTCATTATTCAACGCGCCGTAAAAGTGCCCGTAGGTAAAGACCAGGAACAGCACCTGGAGATGGCCAGAAATTTTGTGGAACGCTTCAATCACCGTTATGGTGCGGATGTTCTGCCCCTTCCTTATGCATTTAATTATGGCGATGAACTGATCCGTATTCTGAGTTTAGATGGAAACGGCAAAATGAGCAAGAGCGAAAACCAGATGGCTACTATATACCTGGCAGATGACAACGAAAGTATCCGCAAGAAAATCATGAAGGCCAAAACTGATCAGGGGCCTGCTGAGCCCAATGCAGTAAAGCCTGATTATATTCAGAACCTGTTTACTCTCATGAAACAGATCAGTAAAAATGATACGTACAACAAATTCAATGACGATTTTAATAACAGCTCTTCGGGCAATTGCATCATCAGATATGGAGACATGAAAAAGCAGCTGGCAGAAGATATGGTGCAGTTTATCCAACCTGTTCGTGAAAATGCGGCATCGCTGCAAGCTGATCAGGAACAGTTGCACCGCATTATCCGCGTAGGGGCAGAAAAAGCCAGAGCAAGGGCTTCAGAAACCCTGAAACTGGTAAGAGAGGCAGTGGGATTGAATTATTAGTGTTATTTAAACAGAAATCAGATTAGTTTCACTAAGTTGCACAGCTTAAAATCAGCATTCAAAAGATGGCAAAGCCGAAAAAACCAAAACACGTAGCTATTGCCGGAAATATCGGCGCAGGTAAAACAACACTTACGGAAATGCTGAGTAAACATTATCGCTGGATTCCCCAGTTTGAAAATGTGGACACCAACCCCTACCTGATGGATTTTTATGAAGACATGCCGCGCTGGAGCTTCAACCTGCAGATTTATTTTCTCAATAGCAGACTGAATCAGTTACTCGATATACAACATGGCACAGAAACCGTCATTCAGGATCGTACCATTTATGAGGATGCCAATATTTTTGCGCCCAACCTTCATGAGATGGGACTAATGAGTAAACGTGATTTTGATAATTACTACCAGTTTTTTCAAACATTGAAAACAATGGTTCAACCACCCGATCTGCTGATCTATCTGAAGGCATCTGTTCCTACACTGGTTTCACAGATACAAAAAAGAGGAAGAGAATACGAAGAAAATATTCGTTTAGACTATTTAAAAAAACTCAATGAGTACTACAATAAATGGATAGACGGATACAAAGAAGGCCAGTTACTCATCATCGATTGCGACAAGAATAAATTTGCCGAAAATGAAGAACAGTTTGGTGAAATCATCACCAAGGTAGATGGTATGCTTTTTGGATTATTTTAGTTTCCCCAATAATCAACCCCAAAAATGGATTATAAAGAACTCGTTCAGAATCATTCAGGTGAACTGATTGAGAAATTGGTAACCTTCGTTATCAGTAAAGAGAATTTTGAGATACTGTTTAATTTTGAAGACGATGACCAGTGGTCTATCATCTCTATGCACCAGTACGAAGAAGATCTGGAAATTTCACTTCGCCTGCATACAGGAGGCATCTACGATCTCTACGTAGGTTATTACGATGATGATGATGAATTTTTTGAACTCACTCATATCCTCACAGAAGACGAAATAGCCATTATACCGGATGGCCTTAAAAAAGTGATGAAAAAGGTAGTGGAAGATGAAAGAGGTATGCGTTTAAGTGGCAGCTTCATCGGAAGATAAGGGTATGTGCTGAACCATTTGTACCTGCCAACAACAATATACAGACCTGCAATAGCAATACTCTTTTGGGCTTACCCAAAAAAATGCCCCCGGTTTCCCGGAGGCATTTCATGTCAGGCAATCGAACATTTTCTCTAGTTTGTTCGTAAGTTAAACAAGTGGTGCAGCATCTAATATTTCAATAGTAACTCCTGCAGCATATTTTTCAAAATTCTTAATGAATTCTTTTGCTAATTTCCGGGCTGTTGCATCATAAGCTGCTGCATCATTCCATGTATTGCCCGGATTTAAAATTTCAGCAGGTACCCCCGGACAGGACACAGGCATTTTCATACCAAATACAGCATGCTCTTCAAAATCAATATTATCGAGTTGGCCATTTAATGCTGCAGTGATCATTGCCCTGGTGTAACCCAGTTTCATTCTGTTACCAACACCATATACGCCGCCACTCCAACCGGTATTGATCATCCATACATTTACATTGAACTGCTTCATTTTATCACCCAGCATTTCAGCATATTTACCCGGGTGCAAAGGCATGAAAGGAGCACCAAAACAAGCACTGAAAGTAGACTTAGGCTCTGTGACACCCGCTTCCGTTCCCGCTACCCTGGCGGTATAGCCACTGATGAACTGGTACATTGCCTGTCCGGGAGTAAGTTTACTGATCGGAGGCAATACACCGTAAGCGTCGCAGGTAAGGAAAAATAAGTTTTTAGGTAAGCCTCCGATACTTGGTTCCATCGCATTGGAAATATAATGCAACGGGTAGCTCACTCTTGTATTTTCAGTAATGCCTCTGAAATTAAAATCAATTTTATTGGTTCCCTCAAAAAATCCAACGTTTTCAACGAGGGCACCGGGCCTGATTGCTTTATATATTTCCGGTTCTTTTTCTTCACTCAGGTCAATGGTTTTGGCATAACATCCGCCTTCAAAATTAAACACAGTTTCATCGGTCCATCCATGCTCATCATCACCAATTAACTTACGGTTCGGATCTGCACTAAGTGTAGTTTTTCCTGTTCCACTCAGGCCAAAGAAAACCGCTACATCTCCATCGTGGCCCATGTTAGCACTGCAATGCATGCTCAACACATTTTTCTCATGGGGCAATATATAATTGAGGATGGTAAAAATTCCTTTCTTGATTTCTCCGGTATAACCCGAGCCACCAATCAATATGGTTTTATGTTTGAACGATACTATTGAAAAATTATGCTGTCTGGTTCCGTCAACGGCCGGGTCTGCCTTAAAACCCGGAGCCTGAATGATGTGCCACTCCGGTTCAAAATTTTCCAGTTCTTCTTCATCAGGCCTCAGAAACATATTGTATGCAAAAAGATTGCTCCATGAATTTTCATTGATTACCCGGATATTTAATCTGTAGGAAGGATCAGCACATGCGTAAGCATCTCTTACCCACAGTTCCTCTTTCTGCCCTAAATAATCCAGCACTTTGGCTTTCAGCTGCAAAAAATAAGATTCTTCTATCGGAATATTAAAATTATTCCAGTGAACCGTGTCCTGTGTAATAGCATCTTTTACAATGAACTTGTCCTGAGGGCTTCTGCCGGTAAATTCACCCGTATTAATACACAATGCACCAGTATCATTTAAAACTCCCTGCCCTTTTAAGATGGCTTGTTCTACCAGGTTCTCCGGTAGCAGTTGATAGTGAATGTCTGTTGTTTCCGGAAAATGAATAGACAATAGCTTTTTTGCGTTGAACTTTATAGCTGGTAATGACATAGACGAACGATCGTTAGTTATCTTACGAAAGTACAGCCTTTCGCTTTTTGAGCCCACTGATTGTGTATGCATTACACATTACAAATAGTTAAAGATTCTTCCTGAAAATTTGAAAACATTAAACTATTTACTAGTTTAACTGATTATTCATAAACGAATTGTCTTTTTATTGAATATTTTGTAAAAAACAAGCATAAATCAATCATTTTTCGGGTGTTTCTGCAGGCAAGCAACTATTTTTACAAAAAAATACGCATATGCACGCTGCATCTTCTTCCCGATTGATTTCTACCGAAATTTTTGAAAAATTCAGGGAGATAGTAGGTGATGCTTTTATTCTGGCCGACGAGGAAAACTGCAAACATTATGGCCATGATGAAACCGAACGTCTTCAGTACTATCCGGAGGTAGTGCTTAAACCAGCCAACACCGCTGAAATTGCTGCTATTATGCAGCTTTGCAATACACACCGCCTTCCTGTTACCCCAAGAGGAGGAGGAACCGGTTTAAGCGGAGGTGCTTTACCTACACTGGGCGGAGTAGTATTATCCACAGAAAGACTTAATAAAATCATTCAGATAGATGAACGCAATCTGCAGGTAACTACCGAACCGGGAGTGATCACAGAAGTATTGCAAAATGCGGTAAAAGAAAAGGGGTTGTTCTACCCGCCCGATCCAAGCAGCAGGGGTAGTTGTTTTATTGGTGGCAATATTGCCGAGAACAGCGGTGGTCCGAAAGCAGTTAAATATGGGGTGGTTAAAGATTATGTTCTGAATCTGGAAGTAGTATTGCCTTCGGGGGAAGTGATCTGGACCGGAGCCAATGTGCTGAAAAATTCAACCGGATATAATTTAACCCAACTTATGGTTGGCAGTGAGGGTACGCTGGGCATTGTTACTAAAATTGTACTCAAGCTTATCCCTCATCCGAAATTTGACTTGCTGATGCTGGTACCATTTGCATCACTCGATAATGCAAGTGCGGCGGTAAGTGCTATTTTCAGGGGAGGTTTTGTGCCAAGTGCATTGGAACTGATTGAGATTAACGCGCTGAAAATTGTGAGTGCAATGGTAGACAGTTCCGCCGTTCCTGTAAACGACTCCATTGCGGCACATCTGATCATAGAAGTGGATGGCAACAACATGGATGTTCTCATGAGCGAAATGGAAGCAATCGCAGAACTTCTTACAGAATTCGATGCAGGAGAAATATTTTTTGCAGACGATTCACAACAGAAAGCCGAATTATGGAAGCTCCGCAGACGGGCGGCAGAGGCGGTTAAAGCAGATGGATATACGATTGAGGAAGACACGGTTGTACCGAGAGCAGAACTTCCTGCACTAATAAGGGGAGCTAAGGAACTGGGAGTGAAATATGGTTTCAAAGTAGTATGCTATGGCCATGCAGGTGATGGAAATCTGCATATCCGCATCAATCACCCAACCATTAAAAACAGCCATGGAAACGAAGAGATGACCAGCATATTAACTGCCCTGTTTGAACTGGTAAAAAGTCTGGGGGGAACCATCAGTGGCGAACACGGTATTGGTTTGATTCAGAAGCCATACATGAGTACGGTTTTTGGAGAGGCGAGCCTAGAGCTGATGCGGGGAATAAAAAAAGTATTTGATCCTAATAACATTCTGAACGTTGGAAAAATTTTTGATTCAAAAAAATAATACCATTTCACTTAAATCATAATGATGAAAAAAATATTGTGCCTGCTGACTGCTTTCGTAGTTTTTTCTACCCTATTAAAAGCGCAGGATGAAACTGCTCCCGAAGAAAGAGGGTTCAACCGCAACAGGATATTTTTGGGTACCAGTCTGAATCTCGGGCTTTCCAACAGGTATTTCAACATTGGATTAAATCCGGAGATAGGTTACAGTTTAAACAATTGGCTGGACGTAGGCTTTGCATTTAATGTGAACCAATATTCCCAAAGTGCCTCTGACTTCGATAATATCAAGTACAGCAATTTCAATTACGGCGGTGGTGCTTTTTTACGTGTCTGGCCACTTCCCTTTCTGCATCTGCAAATACAGCCCGAACAGAACTGGATCAATTCTACCCGAACCAACACAGCTACCAACGAAACTTTTAAATATAAGCTGAACGCATCCAGTTTATTGGCCGGCATTGGATATGGCAGTCGTGAAATTGGAAGCCGCTTTTCCCATTTTACCATCATGATCGACCTGAATCAGGCATTCAGTTCTCCTTACAGAGATCAGTTTGGTGATCCACAGCCGGTATTCCGGGGCGGGTTCGGCGTTTATCTCAACGCAAAAAAGAAATAATTTCAGCTGCTGATGTACAAACGATCAGCCGGTTCTGCCATTGTTCATATAGGAAATCCTGCTCCTGCATATTAGAGATATGAGCGATCAGGTGGTCATAATAATGATTGATGTTGAGCAGAAATATTTTCTTATTGTGAATGTTCAGCGTGTTCCAGGTAAGCATTTCAAACAGCTCATCCAGTGTGCCATTTCCACCCGGTAATACTACAGC
>CALPNW020000029.1 GCA_943325035.2 Sphingobacterium thalpophilum
CGCTGTTTATAAACAAATTCTGGAAGACCTGAATTTTGCAGAAACAAACCTTCCTGCCAAGTATGCAACTGCGGCACTGAACACTACCCGATTACATAAAAACAGTGCAATTGCGTTTAAAACAAGGGTATACCTAAGCATGGGCGACTATGCCAATGTGATCATCGAAGCTAATAAAATGGTATCGTTATCAGCACCCTTCATCACCGTTAATTCGGCGAACACCAGTCACCTGATACAGGCAGACATTACTACGGTTTTTAAAACCCCTTATACAACTGCTGAGTCTATCTTCTCTATGCCTTTTACGGCAAACGACGGACCTGGCAATTCACTGGCCAACAACTATTTACCGGTATCTGCTGATGCAACCGGATTGGGTTCTGTTGGTACAGGTCAGTTCTATCTTTTTGAGAAAGGTATCGTAAGTGATGTAAACTGGAAAGCAACCGACAAAAGACGCAACCTTACTTTTGTAACACCTTCCGGCACTAACAAGAACAGACAATGGTGCAGTAAATTTCCGGGTGGTTCTCCTTACATCGATTATATACCGGTAATCCGGTATTCTGAAGTGTTGCTGAATTTAGCCGAGGCCCTTGGTAATGTGAATGGTTTAAATGCCCGTTCCGTTGCGATACTGAATGCGGTAAGAGGAAGATCGGATGCAACAACCGTTTTTGTTCCTGCTGACAAAGCAGACCTGCTCAGTAAAATCATCAATGAAAGAAGAATTGAGTTTTTAGGCGAAGGCATCAGAAATGCAGATTTAATGCGTCTTGGCTTACCAATTCCTGCTAAAACACCTGCAGGATCTACACCGGTACCTGCTTCTAACCCGGGCGATATAAATTATATCTGGCCAATTCCAAACAATGAGCTACTTTATAATAAATTAATTCAGTAAATCTGAAAGGAAACATTGTATATGAAAACTAAACTATTTTTTACAATCGGGTTGTGCCTCTCAGGCGCAACCCTCCTTTCTGCACAACCTTTCAGCCAGCAAGAAATTGGCAAATGGAAGGCCCAGGCAGCAAGGATTAATGTGGTAAGAGACAATAAAGGGACCCCGCATATTTATACCAAAACAGATGCCGATGCAGTTTTTGGAATGATGTATGTACAGTGTGAATCTTATTTTTATAAAGTGGAAAGTGCCATCATCGGCAGACTGGGAAGAGAGTCTGAAGTAAGCGGCAAAACCGCACTCTATAAGGATCTCTGGTCTAGAATGTATATTGATACCATCAAAGCACAGCAGCTGTTAACAAAAGCTACTCCCTACATGCAGAACCTTTGCAGCTCTTATGCAGCTGGTATTAATTATTTCATTTACACCCATCCAGAATTAAAGCCCAAACTGATTAACCGGTTTCAGCCATGGATGCCCCTGATGAATAATATTCCTTCTATTGCGGGCAGTAATCTTGGTGAAACGGAGATCCGGAATATGTATCCACAGCCGGTTGTAAAAGACCTTGCATTTGAACCCGTATACCACAAAGAAGAGGAAATGGCAGGTTCTAACGGTTGGGCTGTTGCAGCACAACACCTCAACAGCAAGACCCCTGTTTTACTCATTAACCCGCATTCTGAATTTTATAACAGAATAGAAGTTCAACTGGTGAGTGAAGAAGGACTTAACGTTTATGGTGCCCCATTTTTAGGCGAATTTCATATATGGCAGGGCTTTAATGAATTTTGCGGATGGATGCACACCGTTACCGCTTCCGACTCTAAAGACCTCTACACAGAAACAGTAGCGCTTCAGAATGGCAGGTACAACTACCAGTACGATAACCAATGGAAACCGGTTGATTCCTCCAATATTTCTATCAGTTACAAGAACGGAGATAAAAAGGAAACCGTCACATTCAGTGTTTACAGAACCCATCACGGGCCGGTGGTTGCCAAAAGAGATGGTCAGTGGCTTTCTGCCAGATCAATCAATGAAAACAATGAGTTATTGTCTGTACACTGGAATATCACCAAAAGCAAATCGTACAAGGAATTTGTTGGCTGGTTAGATAAAAGAGTGATGACAGGAACCAATACCATCTATGCCGATAAAACCGGCAATATTGCTTACTGGCATGGAAATTTTGTACCTGTTCGCGCAGCAGGTTATGATTGGACCAGACCCGTACCAGGCAATATTGTGGAAACTGAATGGAAGGGCGCACATGCACTCAAAGACATCCCCCATTATATCAATCCAAAAAACGGATGGGTACAGAATTGTAACTCCACTCCTCTTTATGGAAATGGCCTGTTCGATTCTGTGATGTTTAAGAAACCCGGCTATATGTTTCCGGACGGACACACACCGCGTGCTATGAATGCAGTGAGAATGCTCAGCAAAATCGGAGTGGTAACCATCGACAGTATCATTACTATGGCGCATGATTCTTATCTGATGAATGCAGCACGTTTCATTCCTTCCTTAATTGCCTCTTACCAGAACAATAAAACAGATTCTGTTGCACAACTGCTGAAAGAACCTATACAGGTGATGAAAGACTGGAACTTCCGGGCAGATACCAATAGCATCGCAACAACGCTGGCCGTATTATGGACAGAAAAAATGCTGGCACTTAATCTGGAAAAACTGAAGAAACCAATCAGCAATGAAGAAGGATATGCCGTTTCTAATGGCTCTGCTATTTCGCTGGAAGGAATATCGGGCGAAAAACAATTGCAGGGTATGGCAGCAGTAATTACTGAGCTGAAAAAGGATTGGGGCAAATGGCAGATTGCATGGGGAACCATCAACAGATACCAGAGAGCCACTACAGCTAAAGGACCCAGTGATCAATCGTTCAGCCTTGCAGTGCCTGCCACTCCCGGTTATATGGGATCCCTCAATGCCTATGTCAGCAGAAAAGCTACAGGTACCAAAAACAGGTATGGTATTTCAGGAAATACATTTGTAGCTGCCGTTTCCTTTGGTAAAAAGCTAACCGGAAAATCAATTATTACCGGTGGCAGCAGCAGTGATCCAAACTCACCGCACTTTACCGATCAGGCAAATGGGTACATCAACCATGAATACAAGACCCTGTTATTTTACAAGGCAGACGTTATGAAAAATAAAGAAACCGAATATCATCCGGGAGAAGAACGCAAATAGTTGATTCCGTATAAAATAATAAAACCCCTTCTCTGTAATGAGTGAAGGGGTTTTTTATGATCCGGTAACGTCTTTGATAATTTGCAGATGGTGTGCTGTGTGCAGCAACAGCATTTTCCGGGTTGCTTTCACATTGAGCTTTCCAAAATATGGATGCACAAAAAAAGCATCCGGTGGTAAATGACTGAGTTGTTCAATCTTATAACGCGCAATGGTCATATTGGCTCTTACCGTTTCCTCCTGAAAATGTTCTGCCGGTAATACCGACTTGGGCGCCTTTGCTTTTCCGCGCGGAATTTTATTCATGAAGAACACTACTGTCCGCTTAACATTGAACTTCCATTCGTAGTCTTTTGGATCAGACGCTTCTAGAGCTCCAAGGATCTGGTTAATGACCAATATGCTGTGATCGATATGCCAGCCTACATTGCCTGCAGATATTGCCGGATTTGCCTGACTGCTGAAAGGAATACTGTTTTCTAATTGGGTGATGAGTTGATTGAGCTTTTCCATTATATCCAAATTAAGAAAATATCCGGGATGGATAAAATTTAAAAGCGGGCGTTTTTTTCTGATGATTCCGGTGGATGGAAAATCCACGGTCTTAGTATCCCAAATTCCATTTATGCCCGACCCCATTTAAAAATTACAGTTTAGTATCTGTAAGACTGGCCCAACTATTTGAATTTGACTACTACTTGGGGAGCCTTCACAATATGCGGACGATTCACAAACTTTATGTTATATTTAGAACAGATCTCTTTATTCAATTAATGGCTAATACGTATTCTTTTACAATTACACTTGATAATTCAAATTTAAGCGCATGACAAAGTTTTTTGCATTGTTTGGCTCCGCCATTATTTTTTCGCTATTTACATTTGCGCAAAAAAAACCTTCTTTAGAAATATTAAAAAGTAATGCTGCAGTAAAACACGATGTATCAACTCCTATTGCAGCAGATAAACCATTGATAAAACCTGCAGGCGCAGCTGTTGAACAAACTTTACTTGGCAGTAAAACAACACTTGTATTAACAGCTAGCTTTGAAGGCTTGGGGGAAGGTTTTGTAGGACCGCAGGGAACTACTACGCTTCGTAATCCATCTGATAACTCATTGGCAGTTGGGCTTGATCATATTGTGCAGATTGTGAATTCTAGAATGGCTATTTTTTCTAAGAAAGGAAAAACTTTCAACGAATCAGGAAGTCCGCTGTATGGTCCTGTTGAAACACGTAATGTATTTCGTGGTTTTGGTGGTCCTTGTGAAAACATGAACAACGGTGATGCAGTGGTTCGTTATGATCAGCTGGCTAACAGGTGGCTGATTGTGATGCCTACTTTTAGAAAAGGAATTTCTAGAAATATGGATACTGTTACTAAACAAAGGGTACCTCAAATTCAACCTGGTGCAGCTGTTCAATTATTTCAGCCACCGCTTACTAATGAAATTCCACCAGTGAATGGTCAGCGACCACCAGCGGAAGGAACATTTTGTATGTGTTATGCCATCAGTACATCATCTGATCCATTGGGTTCCTATTATCGCTATGAGTTTGAACGTGACTTATTTCCAGATTATCCCAGACCAACTGTATGGCCTGACGGATATTACACAACTACAAGTACAGGCGACGATGTAATTGAAAAACATGCCTATGTTGTTGATCGAAATAAAATGTTGAAAGGGCTGGATGCCAAAGAGCAGTCGTTCATTATTAAAGATGTGAATTTTATCATCAATGCAGACCTGGATGGTAAACAACTACCTCCCGTTGGAGCACCAAGCATCATGATGGCAACCGGTGGAAGCCAACTAAAAAATGTATTGGAAGATGATGGAATTTATGTGTGGAATTACCATGTAGACTGGAATCATTTTTCGAATACTAAAATTGAAGGGCCAATCAAAATTCCGGTAGCTCCATATCATTATTTAGGGGGAGGACAACTAACTAAAGCAGTACCTCAACCTGGAACTAATCAACATTTAGATGCACAAGGAGATAAGTTAATGGCTCGCCTGGTGTACAGAAAAATCGGAAATCGGGAATCGGTGGTGGGAGTGCATTCTGTAAGTACTACAGCAGGTGGTGGTGGCGTTAGATGGTATGAGTTTTTGGTAAATAAAGATCGCAGTGTTAAATTATACCAACAAGGAACCTATGCACCCGACAGTAATTTTAGATGGATGGCTAGCGCTGCAATAGATAAAAAAGGAAATATTGGTATTGGCTATTCGTTTGGAGGGAAAAATGATTTTCCTGGACAAAGATTTGCAGGTAGACATTTTGGTGATCCCTTGGGTAAACTCACATTGAATGAAGTTGTTCTTGTAAAAGGAGAAGAATCGCAACTCAATACACTTAGATGGGAAGATTATACTCAAACAGCGATGGATCCAAGTGATGATGAAACTATTTGGTATGTAGGAGATTATTTAAAAAAAGGAGCCAAGAATTATTCAACAAAAATTGGTGCATTTAAGTTGGGGAAAAAATAATACAACACTTTTTCAGGTCAGTCTGCTTTTAAACGGTTTTGTAGTACAGGTACTACCCCGTTGAAAATTAGTATGAATATACCCATTCAGATCCACGCACTGCTACAGTTCATAAAAACAACAAAGGACCCACGATTAAATAACTTTAGAGAATATCGTATAAAGAAAATGATGTTTTGTTATCCAGTTGTTTCCATTTTTTGCAGAAATAGTATGCAAATTGTATGCAAATAAAAAAGGGCTCCTGAAGTTTTACCCTCAGAAACCCTTGTTATTGTGTGGGAGCACACGGGTTCGAACCGCGGACCCTCTGCTTGTAAGGCAGATGCTCTAAACCAACTGAGCTATGCTCCCTTTTCGTTGATTGGATTGCAAAAATAGGGTCTGAACTTTAACTGTCAAAAAAAATTTGCGTTTTTTGGGGTATTCTTTTAAAAGAATTTTTTTTATAGCCCCAAAACTTACCTTTGTGCTATGTCTTTTTTGTTTTCTGCCACATCACCTAAACCCTGGGAAGTTTCTGATTCCGATACCGATACGGATTTCGCTTCGTCCTATAGCCTGATTGTGTGGAATGACGAGGTAAATACGTTTGAGTGGGTCATTCAAACGCTGATTGAAGTGTGCGGCCATTCGGTGGAACAGGCAGAGCAATGCGCGCTGTTCGTTCACCATAAAGGCAAATACGCCGTGAAGTCGGGTGATTATGATACGCTTAAACCAATGTGCAACTCTATTACTGAAAGAGGCATTGGTGCCACGTTGGAGCAGACAGATTAAATATTCCAATCTGCATGCATATTCTATCCGATAAAATCTGGTTCCCCCCTGTTGAAGATGCATTGGAAGATGGTCTTTTAGCCATTGGCGGAGACCTGAGTACCGAACGATTACTGTTTGCTTACCGCAATGGTATTTTTCCCTGGTACGAAGGAGATGTTCCATTATGGTGGAGCCCCGATCCGAGATTTGTATTATTTCCCAACAACCTGGTGGTGAGTAAAAGCATGCAGCAAATCATCCGCAAGCAGTCATTTGAATTTCGCATCAACACCAGCTTTGCTGCGGTAATCAATGCCTGCAAAAAACAACCCCGCGAAGGCCAGAACGGCACCTGGATTACCCGTGAAGTAGAAGCCGCTTTTACCCTTTTGCACCAGCTGGGCCATGCGCACAGTGCCGAAGCCTGGATAGATGGTGAACTAGCCGGTGGATTATATGGCATCAGAATGGGGAACGTTTTTTTTGGCGAGAGCATGTTCAGTAAGGTTTCCAATGCCAGCAAATTTGCGTTCATTGAGTATGTGCAGCAATTAAAAAAGGAAGGCGTTCAACTGATTGATTGCCAGGTTTACACCAGTCATCTGGAGAGTCTGGGAGCAGAGATGATTCCAAGAAAAGAATTTATGGATATGCTCCGTTCCTACGAAGCACTGCGGTAACCATACATCACTTCCACATCCCGTACAATTTTTTCCATGTCGAGGTCCTTATCCGATGGCTCGTAAGACTGCTTCAGGTTACTTCCAAATACAACAGCCACTGTTTGCCAGAATGCTGCATTTACAAAGCCTTTGTATTCATCGATGATTTCGTAACAGTTATTGCCGGTTTGGCGGTTGATCAGCTTCATCAGCACTTTGCCCTGATAAACAGATAACTGGGTGAGTCTGTCAGCAAAATCACGCTTCAGCTCTTTCTCATGCATTTTAATGATGGCCCTGCGTTGTTTTTTATCGGTTACATGAACCAGTTTGGCATTGATCTCATTCATTACCCTGCTGGCCGCTCTGGCATAAGGATAAGTTACATAGACCGCATTGCGCAGGCGGGTCCATTCCGACCAGTAATTCTTCCATTTCTTGCTCATCTTGCCAAAAACCAGCACGTTTGGCAAATAGGATTGCCCGATGGTATCACCTTCCGGAGTAATATAGGCACTTACTTTAAGGGTGTCGTACTCACCCGTTTGGGCAGAAACAGCCGAAAACCCTGCTACAAGCAGCAGTATTAAGATAATATGTTTTTTAACGTTGTTCAAGAAAACTAAAATTAACCGTTTGGGTTGACATTAATACTATGATCCCAAAAAAGTAACCTTCGCTGCTAATTGTTTTTAACCGGTTTTGACCCTGTTTTTACCCGCTGTATAATCGACAGTACCATACCGATAACCATCACCAGAATCCCCAGCCAAAGTATATTGATCATCGGAAATTCATATACTTTCAGCGTAAGCAGGTCGGTAATATTTCCCGTTTCCTTTACGCCTATTTCCAGTTTGCCGGTGGCCTGGTCGATCACTTTATTGAACCGTAAAATAAGGCTCTGGGACAATACACTGTCTGTTATTACCCGCATTTCCTGTCCCTTTAAAGCTATTCCCGGATTAGCAGGATATTGCCGCCCTTCTTTGGAAATAACGGTCATGTCTAAAAACAGGGAGGTTTCATCTGCTGCGTACAGGTCTTTTTGTTCGGCCGGATTAACGCTTACCTTATTCAGCACAATCATTCCATTGCCGTAAAAAAGGGTGTCCTTTACTTTCACTTCCCTGTTTCTGAAAGTAGTAGTGTCTTCTTTATTGTTTTCCTGAAAGGAAGTGATGTAAACGAAAATATCTTTGTTCCAGTAATGCTTGGCAGCAGGGTTTGCGGCAAAGCCTTCCATCCCCTTATTATTTTTGATTACATCGGGATACAATTTAAAATCATCATTCCCCGCTTTGGATTTAAAGTCTATCTCAAAGTATCTTTTACGGTCGCGCGGATTGGTGGTATCCATAGAATAAGTGACCATATAGCGGCCCATATCCGTAGCTACTCCTTTAAATAAAGTCAGGTTTTCTGCTGGGTTGCCTGCCGGACCCGGCTTGCCATTTTCTTCTACCCGCAACGGAGAAACGCCGGTAGTATTCCAGCTCAGCACTGTTTTTTTACTGGAGGAAATCAGTATGCCCAGCAAAACCATTCCAAATCCGATATGCGCAACAGAGGCTCCCGCTGCTTTGATTTTGCCTTTTAAGCCAAGCCATATGTAGGATGCATTGGCTACAATTGCATAAACCGCACAGAATATGGCTACATGGATGGCTCCTAAAAAGCCCGGTCCTTTTTTATCGTAACTGATGTTTCCAAAGAAACTGATAGCCAGTGAAATGGCGAGTGCAACAATAGTTGGAACAAGAATCTTATTAAAGTGCCCTTTGGGCGTGTCCTTGTACTTCATGTATTGCGTAACTGCTGTCAGCAGCCCGATCAGTATGGCCACAAATACCTGAATCTGGTTGTGGGCAAACTCCGGATCTTCGGGTGGAGCAATATTGGTTCCGAATAATTTATTCCATACCGGCGTAGATGTTTTTGCAATGATCACGGCTCCTGCCAGAAACAAGATGAGTGACCCTATAAACATCCAGAACTCCCGGCTATTGGTATGTTCTTCTTTTACAATAGAAGGAATTGATTTGTACCGTACAAAGTATAAGGTGAGCGCTGGCAAGAGAAATGCCAACACAAACAACAACAACTGTGTATTCATTCCCAGATCGGTAAATGCATGTACCGACGTATCACCCAGTATACCGCTTCTGGTTAAGAAGGTAGAATAAAGTACCAGTACAAAACTGATGATATAAAAAAAGTAGGTGGGTCGTAATGAGTATTTGCTGCTTTTATACACCAGATTGGTATGAAGGCCGGCAACAAGGGTCAACCATGGAACCAAAGAAGCATTTTCTACCGGATCCCATGCCCAGTAACCACCAAATGACAGGCTCTCATAGGCCCAGGCTGCTCCCATCATAATCCCTACTCCCAGTATGGCCGCAGAAAAAGTAGCCCACGGAATAGCAGGTTTGGTCCACTCATGGTCTTTGTTCATCAGGCCGGCAAACGCAAAAGCAAAGGGCACAACCGTAGAGGCAAATCCCAGGAACAAAATAGGAGGATGTATTACCATCCAGTAATTCTGCAACAGGGTGTTAAGCCCCGTTCCATCTTTAATAAAAGTCAAATAGTCTGGCCTGCTGAAAATAGGTGCATCCATTTCATTACGGAGTAATACAAACGGGCTGCTTCCTACTTTAGATCCAAAGAAAAAGATACCCAGCAGCATGGTAGCCAGTGCAAATTGGGTAAAACTGATCACGCTCATTACTCCACCTTTCCATTTATCACCCACTTTCCAGATGATGATCCATCCAAGGAACGCATTCCAGAAACTCCAGAGCATGAAACTACCCTCCTGGCCTTCCCAGAAACAACTCAGCAGATACTCAATCTGCAAACTCTTGTCGCTGTGCGTGTATGCGTACTTGTATTCGAAAAGGTGATTGGAAATAATATAATAAAGCACTCCAAAAAGTGCCATGATACTCAACGCAACAAAACCAAATGCATATTTGGCGAGTTTCATCCAGGGTTGTTGTTCCAGCGGACTGGCCAACCTGCTTGCTTTAAAAAAAGCAATGGTTGCCAACAAAGAAGCAACCAAACTTAATACTGCAAAAAAATGTCCGATCTGTCCGGGCAATAAATGTTCACCTATATAATTCATGAAAAAGCAATTCTGTTCAATAAATATTATTTGGATGCTTACTATTAACCGGATGCCTGCTATTAATTAGCGGCCTGCAGGTTATTCTTCATAGCACCGGGGGTATCCTTGTATTTAGAAGGACATTTCAGGAGGATATTCTTACAGTCAAAATAGCCTTCTTTAACGGTTCCTTTTAATACCAGCCGCTCACTTTTTTCCATATCGGTTGGTTTAGCGTCGTGATAAACCACTTTTATAGAATTACCAAGTGTATCAACAGCGGTAAAGGTTAAATAGTTCGGATTTTTGATTGCATCATACTCCAAAGGCTGGGCCTTGTCTATTTTGGCAATCAGATTCACAAATTTGCCCTCTTTTTCTTTGGCGGAAGCGATTGTTTCATAAGTCGTTAAATCGCCCGAATACTGCACTAAAATGGCAATTGAAGCAGCTATTAATACAAGAATGATGATATGGGTTGTTTTCATGTGTTAAAATTGTACCGCAAAGCTAATTTAAAGCTTTCATAAAGCCTATTCCTGGTGCCCTTTCTACCCCCAAACCGGCTTTTTTAACTTTTAAGCAGAATTTAGGATAATCAGCGCAGGGATAATGACTCCAATTGGTAAATTGCTACTAACTTGCGCCCTGTTTTCAACCCCTATTTGTCATGACAGATTTATCTGGTTATAACCCGAACATCGTTTCTAATCCGAATAATAATATTTTCGGACTCCCTTTTACTGAAGAAGATGCCCGTTTGGTGATCATTCCTGTTCCCTGGGAAGTTACAGTAAGTTATGGTGCCGGAACTGCCAGAGCTGCCGACCATATTTTTAAATCGAGCTTGCAGGTAGACATTTTAGATGTAGACGGCGTAACCGGATGGAAGCAGGGTTTTTACATGAAGGATATCGATAAAAAACTGCTGTTCAAAAACGATTACCTCCGCAAGGAAGCTGAGCTCTATATCGATTATATTTCTCAGGGTGCCGAACTGGAGAAGAATAAGTTCATGTGCAAAAGCCTGAAGGAAATCAATGAAGGCAGTGCTTTTATGAATAACTGGGTATATGAACAAAGTATTGCCCTGCTCAATAAAAATAAACTGGTTGCAGTATTGGGTGGAGATCACAGCACTTCGCTGGGATTAATGAAAGCCCTGGCAGAAAAACACGGTGATTTTGGTGTGCTTCAGATAGATGCACACTGCGACCTTCGTAACCGGTACGAAGACTTCACCTATTCTCATGCGTCTGTTATGTACAACGCTTTAAAAGAAATACCGGCACTTGCCAAACTGGTGCAGGTGGGCGTTCGGGATTATTGTGAAGAAGAGTGGGATTTTATATGCGCCAACAATACCAGGGTGGTTACTTATTTCGACAAGCTGATTAAAGAAAGATTATACGAGGGCCAGTCCTGGAAAATCATAGCAGATGAGATCATTCAAAACCTTCCGCAAAAAGTATACCTCAGTTTTGATATAGACGGGCTGGACAGAAAACTTTGCCCCAATACCGGCACACCTGTACCGGGTGGATTTGAAAGTGAGGAAATAATTTACCTCATCAAAAAAATAAAAGCAAGCGGCAAAGAGCTGATTGGTTTTGATCTGGTGGAAATTGGCGTAGGTCAAACAGACTGGGACAGTAACGTGGGTGCAAGAATTTTATGGCGCCTCTGTAATATAATGGTATCCTAATGAAGACATACGACTACATCATCATCTTAAAGAAAAGAAACAACTCCAAGGTAAACGGCATCAGTCAGCTGATGTTATTGCTGGCACTGGTTGCATTCATCAGCTCTGCTGTTGCATTGCCCGCCTACAGTACCGTACCGCTCCTGATTTCTTTACTGATACTGGGCTGGTGGATCTTTTGCTATACCCAGCAAAAAAGAAAGGTGGATCCTTCTTACCGGCTGGCACTTTTATTTGCTGCCATCGGCTGGTATGTTCAGAAAGACGGCATCTGGATTGCACTGGTATACCTGATTGCCGCCATGCTCGAAAAGCAGGTTAAATTTCCGGAAGAGATCGCTTTTGATTCCGAAGAAATAGTCGTGAACAGTTTTCCTAAAAAACGGTTTGCCTGGGATGAAGTAAACAATGTAGTTTTAAAAGACGGATTGCTTACCATCGATTTCAAAAACAATAAGCTGTTACAGAAATTTGTAGATGCCGAAGTAAACGCACAAACCGAAAGCGAGTTCAACAATTTTGCCAAGAACCTGATTAAGCTATAACACATGCCAAATACACCATTCCTTTTATATTCCGACGGTGAAGGAAATATTTTTGAAGATGATACCCTCTTTGCTGTTGGACGGGCTGGATGGGATGCATTTGAAGTACCTGAAGACCATTGGATTGAATTACCGGAAGGTGGCAATCTGTATGAACTGCCGGGCAGAAGAGGGATTGGCCTTGATGTTGAAACCGGCGAAATGCGCCTGTGCGAAAAAGGATGGGCTGTTGCCGCATTTATTCCACCGGCTCACACCGGATTGTTTATTGCTGCCTATGAAACCATGCAGGGTGCACCTACCCTTCCGTTGTTTTGTTACACGGCAGTTGGCTGGAGAGATAATAAACATTATGTAACTGCGGTAAGAATAGAACAGGATATCCGCCAGGAAGCAGCAGGATACGACGAAGCACTGATTGAATCCGGCACCGCACACCTCTTGAAAGCATATCCCGAAAACAGACTGGTAAAGCACCTGATGGAAAACTGTTGCATGACCTACCATTGCCCCGCAGCAAAAAACTTTGCACTGGGCAGATGGGAATGTCCGGTTCCAACATCACCCGCCTGCAATGCGAATTGTATTGGCTGTATTTCATTTCAGCCGGCAGAAGAAAGCATTGTTTCTACACAGGAACGTTTAACCTTTAAGCCGCTGCCCGAAGAAATCGTGGAATTTACCGTTCCGCATTTAATGAACGCTCCTTTTCCGATCATCAGTTTTGGTCAGGGATGTGAAGGAGAACCACTGCTGATGTGGGAAACCATCCGGGAGTCGATCATTGAAATCCGCAAGCATACCGATAAAGGCAGTATCAATATCAATACCAATGGTTCTAAACCAGACGCCGTAGAAGCCTTGTGTAAAGCCGGGCTGAACAGTATGCGGGTTAGTACCAACTCTGCACAGAAACATATTTATGAAGTGTATTACCGCCCCAACAACTATCAGTTCGAAGATATTGTTGAAAGCCTCAAAGTAATGCGCAGTTGTGGAGGATGGACCAGCATCAATTATTTTGTATTCCCAGGTATCACAGACAGCGAAGCCGAATACGAAGCACTCAGAATACTTATCAGAGAAACAGGAGTGAACATGATTCAGTGGAGAAATTTCAATATAGATCCGGACTGGTACATGGGTAAGATCGGCATGCATGAAACCGGCGAAATGCTGGGGGTAAAGCAAATGATGGAACTGATTAGGGAAGAATTTCCTGATCTGAAATTCGGTTACTTTAATCCACCAATAGAAAGAATTAAAGGCGATTACAACAGCAGCTATGCAGGCGCTGCGAAATAATCAAACATTTCAGGGGGTAACGCTGGCAGTGCTGGCCGCTTTGCTATGGTCGGGAAATTTCATTATTTCCAGAGCAGTCAGTAATGATATCGGGCCCGTTACTCTGGCATTTTACAGATGGCTTGCTGCCTCCCTGATCATTGCCCCATTTGCATGGAAAAAATTTCAGGAAGAGAAAGCCATCGTTAAAGCAAACAGCAGGTACCTTTTGTTTGCATCTCTAACCGGTATTGCACTCTTCAATACCTTTGTGTACATAGCCGGGCACTATACATCGGCCATCAATATGGCACTCATTGGCACTACGTCCTCTCCCATTTTTGCCACCATTATGGCGGCCATTTTTTTAAAAGAAAAAATGAATGCTTTCCGGTTTGCCGGTTTGATAATCTGTATTTCCGGAATACTGCTGCTGATTGCTAACGGCAGCTGGAGCAAGCTGGCCGCTTTCCATTTTTCAAAAGGTGATCTCTGGATTCTTGCAGGTGCCTTTTCTTTTGCACTGTATAATATTCAGGTACGAAGAAAACCTGCCGGCATCAGTGCTGTAAACTTTTTGTTTGTCATTTTTGCAGCAGGTACACTCATGCTTTTTCCTTTTTATGTAAAAGAATTATTGTTTGATGCCCCTGTTAAATGGAGTTCATCATTGCTACTCTCTGTTTTATACCTCGGTGCCGGAACCTCGGTCACTGCATTCCTTTGCTGGAATCTTTCTATTCAAAAACTGGGTGCAGGCAGAACGGTATTGTTCGGAAACCTCATACCTGTTTTCAGCATTTTTGAAGCGGTACTTTTGCTGGGCGAAAAATTGACCACTGCACATATTATAAGCAGCACATTGGTAATTACAGGATTAATCATTGCAAACCTGAAACATAAATGACAGACCTGACTACGCTGATATTACTCTGTTCCTTTGCCTTTCTGGCCGGCTTTGTAGATGCAATAGTTGGTGGAGGCGGACTGATACAAACACCTGCCGGATTAATTTTACTGCCCCAGTTTCCGGTTGCAACTGTTATAGGCTCTTTAAAAATTCCGGCATTTACCGGCACTGCATTTGCTGCCAGACAGTACCTGAAAAAAGTAAAAGTTAATTGGAAGCAAATGCTGGTCATGGGATTGATTGCTTTTGCTTCGGCTTTTGCCGGATCCGAATTGTTATCGCAGGTTAGCAACCGCTTTATGAAACCCATCATTTTTGTGGTGCTGATTGGCGTAGCTGTTTATACCTACACACAAAAAAGTTTCGGACAGCATACGCACAAAGACATTCAACCCAAACACCAGTTCATCTATTCCATTATCATCAGTGTTGTGCTGGGGTTTTATGACGGATTTATAGGACCCGGTGCCGGCAGTTTTCTGGTGATGGCATTCATTGGTATACTGGGGTATGATTTTTTAAAGGCAGGTACCCATGCCAAACTGATCAACCTATCTACCAATCTGGGTTCTATCAGTTTGTTTATACTGAAAGGATCGATACTCTGGTCTGTTGCTATTCCTATGGCCGTAAGCAACGGCATCGGAGGCATACTGGGTGCAAAGCTGGCCATCGATAAAGGCAACAAATTTATCCGTGTATTTTTTCTGCTGGTGGTTACTGCCACCCTGCTGAGATTTGGATATGATATTTTTTTTAAAGCTTAGTGTTTAGGTCAGGGCATATCCGGAAATCATAAAAGTTTTATAAGTTTTATTGATTTATAAGTCCCGGAAGCGGCATACTCTCCGAATAGCGTATTTTTATGCCGCATGCATTATTCCTTCGAACAACAAAAGAACCTCAAAGCCACCGGCATTACCGCTGTAATTACAGTTGTATTGTTCCTGATCTTCTTTTATGTTCATTATACAAAGCCTGTTGCTCCCGAACCGCTTACCGGAGAAGGGATTGAAGTGAACCTCGGCAACAGCGAAACAGGTATAGGTGATATTGCACCCGAAGTGCCCGGCGCCCCTGCAGAGGAAATAAAATCGAGTACTGTACCAAAAGCAACAGAGGCTGCAACAGAACCTGTTACCAATACCAGTAACCCTTCCGACGATGATGTTGCTGTGAATAATAACAAACCTGCTAAAAAAGCCGTTCCAACGGTAACCATCACCAAACCCCTTCCTGCACCAAAACCCAAAGCGGTTTTTAAAGGGACTACCACAGGTACCGGTGGCAATAACGCTGATACCTACAACGGGGTACGGAACCAGGGCATTGCAGGCGGCAAAGGAGACCAGGGCAATCCCAACGGCAATCCAAATTCCGATAGTTATACCGGTAATGCGGCAAGTGGCAAGGGCGGTATGGGTGGCGTTGAAATCAGGAGCGGACTGGATGGAAGAAGAATTACCCGCCTCCCTTCTTTTGAAGATGATTTTAATGAGAATGCCAAAGTAGCCGTAAACATTACTGTTGATGCATCGGGTACTGTAATTGCAGCAAGCATTAATCCGAGAGGTACCACCACCACCAATTCCACCATCCGTAATATTGCCCTTCGCAAAGCAAGAACCCTTAAACTGAGCAGTGGCAATAGCGGAGACCAATCCGGAACACTGATCTTCAATTTTAAACTGCGCAGTTAATTTTTATTGCATCTTTGTACTGCAATGAACTACCAAGAAACCATCGATTACCTGTTTCATAAACTACCCATGTTCAGCAGACTGGGTATAGCTGCCTATAAAAAAGACCTTACCAATACCGTTAAATTGTGTGAGGCACTGGGCAATCCGCAGCACCAGTTCAAAACCATTCATGTGGCAGGAACTAATGGCAAGGGTTCTACCAGTCATATGCTGGCAGCCATTTTACAGACTGCCGGATATAAAACCGGATTGTATACTTCACCGCATCTTTATGATTTCAGGGAAAGAATAAAATTGAACGGAGCGTTATGCACCGAAGATTTTGTAGTGTCTTTCACCAAAAAAATTCAGCCACTGATTGAAGAACTGGAACCTTCTTTTTTTGAAATCACCGTTGCTATGGCATTTGAATACTTTGCGCAGCAGAAAGTGGATATCGCCATTATTGAAGTGGGCCTTGGCGGAAGATTAGACAGTACCAATATCATCAGCCCCGAATTAAGTATCATCACCAATATCGGAATGGACCATATGAATCTGCTGGGTAATACCCTTCAGGAAATTGCGGGTGAGAAAGCAGGAATCATCAAACCATTTATTCCGGTTGTTATTGGGGAAGTGATCCCGGAAACAAGAGCTGTTTTTGATACGGCAGCGGCCAACAGCCCCATTGTTTACGCCCAGGAAAAACGATATATCAGCGACTGGCTCTTTCAGGGAACGCACCTGCAGGTAACTGTTGTTGAAAAAGAAAAAAATGAATACGCCTCTTATCTGCTGGACCTTCCCGGATTCTACCAGACCAAGAACTTACTGACTGTTCTGGAAGCCTGTACCCAATTAACCAGACTGGGATGGAACATAGACCATGCAATTATTCACAAAGCACTGCAACATGTAAAGTCCCTTACCGGACTTCACGGAAGGTGGGAGATCGTTCGCCAATACCCATGGATCATCATGGATGTAGGACATAATGCAGACGGTATCAGAGAGATCAATAAACAGCTGGAACTGAGTAATTACAACCATTTACACATTGTAATGGGAATGGTTAAAGACAAAGATGTTAACGCCGTGCTCAAAGAACTTCCCAATCATGCACAGTATTATTTTACAAAAGCAAATATTCCAAGGGCAATGGATGAATTATCATTGCAATCTGCTGCACAGGAATTCGGGCTGAAAGGAAACAGTTACCTCCATGTAAATGAAGCCATCAGTAATGCATTGACTCATGCAACAGAGAACGACCTGATTCTGGTATGCGGAAGTGTTTTTTTAATCGGGGAAGTGAACACCGCTTTATTCCGGAACTAACCAGCCCAGCCTGATTGCTGCCGAATACATGGCGGCCAATTGTGCGCCGTGTGTGAATTCATGATTCAGCAGCATCCGTATGAATTCCTTTTTACTAACCAGGAACAGTTCTATGTCTTCGAATGCGTCCAGATTAATGGAATGAGACAGCTTTGCCCCTGTTGCCAGGTAAAACCAGGCACGGTTATTTTCGAGCGGCGGATTGGGATGTATCGTGTAAAGCAATTTGATATGATCGGAAGCGAAGCCGGTTTCTTCGCGCATTTCTCTGATTGCAGCAGATTCAGGATCTTCTCCCTTATCTACCATGCCTCCGGGTAATTCTACCGATACAATACCCGCTGCATGTCTGTACTGTTTTACAAAAACAATTTCTTCGTTTTCCGTAACAAGAAACACATTGCAGAAATCAGGGACCTCTATAATTATATAAGGAGACAATACCCTGCCATCCGGGAGTTTGCAGGCGTCTTCGCGGACCTTCAACCATTTTTTTTCATACACTGTTTCGGACGACAACAGTTCCCATTTTTTTTCCATAGCAGGTTCATTTAATATACTACCAGTTTATTCAGTTTCATCAGTGCATAAAGTATGGTGCAGGTTTGCATAGACTGAACAAACTCCTGTTTTTTAAACCGTTCTATAAAGTCATCCCATTCCAGTAGCTGTACCTCAATATCTTCATCCGCATCCAGCACTGCCGAAGGATCAAATTCACCTCCGGTTGCAAGAAACATCCGCATTACATTGGTATTGGTAGTAGGATTGGGAGAAACACATCCAAGGTATTCAACCGCATCAAACCGATAACCCGTTTCTTCGAGCAATTCACGCTGCATGGCTTCTTCCAAACTGGCATCGTTTGCATCCACACAGCCTCCCGGCAATTCAAGCGCCACTAGATCCAGCCCCGGTCGGTATACTTTTTCTATAATTACTTTGCCCTCTTTGGTAATGGCCAGCGCTGTTGCATAATCCGGAAATCCATAAATGTAAAATGGATCCATCAATCCCCCATCGGGTTTTTCGTATACATTTTTACGGACATCGGCCCAGCGGTCTTTCACCAGTTGCTCCGACTTTACCAGCCGCCATTTTTTTTGATTATCCATTACCAGTTTTTTTGTTGGCGCAGTGAAGTAATATGTGCGGTATGGTGCTTGCCATGCCAGGCATACATTCCCAGCAAAAACCATAAACTCATGGTACTTTTTCTTTCGGGATGAACCACTTCTCTCGACCATTGCTCTTCTGTAAGATCTTTCAACGCAATATACCAGCGCCGGTGCAATGCATGCAGAAGGGTAAGTGAGATATTAAAGGGTAACTGCTTTACGTCTTCCAGTTGCGTCCATGCATCTTCGAGGTATGGCTTAATGACCGGCTTTTCTTCGGTAAGCCCGAGTTTAAAGCGGCAATAGGCATTCATATGACTGTCTGCAAGATGGTGTACTACTTCATGCAATGTCCACCCGCCATCTCTGTAGGGTGTATGCAATTGTGCTTCATCTAAATTCAACAGGGCTCTCTCCAGTTCTTCCGGCAGAAAATGCAGATCCAGCAACCATTTATTTTTTTGCTCCATACTAAAAGGCTGCGGCACATATTGACCTATGGGATAACGGGCGTCTGTCATATAGTATCTCTTAATTCATGTCCGGTCATGTGAATAAATACATCTTCCAGATTTGCATTCTTTACCTGCTTAGGTCTTTCAAATCCGGTGGCTACCAACTCATCAATTAATTTGTCGGGCGAATTGAGTGCAATGATCTTTCCATGATCAATAATGGCAACCCGGTCACACAGCACTTCTGCTTCATCCATATAATGGGTGGTAATAATAACGGTGGTACCCTTACTGCGGATGTCTCTGATCAGGTCCCATAAATTTCTTCTGGCCTGCGGATCTAACCCTGTGGTGGGTTCATCGAGAAAAATGATGGTTGGTTTATTGATCAGCGTGGTAGCAATGGAAAAACGCTGCTTCTGCCCTCCGCTCAGTTCCTTGTATTTTGCTTTTGCCTTATCCCGCAGGTTAACCGTATCCAGCAAAGTTAGCG
This sequence comes from Sphingobacterium thalpophilum, assembly GCA_943325035.2. Classification (GTDB taxonomy): domain Bacteria; phylum Bacteroidota; class Bacteroidia; order Chitinophagales; family Chitinophagaceae; genus Sediminibacterium. Next base: position 19,709 of record CALPNW020000029.1, read on the forward strand.
GATTGATTTTTTCATTGTACAGTCCTGCAAAAAGGGCTATCAGCTCGGTAAGATTCAAGCCCGGATAATAACCGGATGTTTGCAGTTGCACCCCTATAATTTTTTTGATCTCATTGGGTTCTTCATCCAGGTTCATTCCATTTACCATCACTTCCCCACTGGTTTTTTCGC
>CALPNW020000030.1 GCA_943325035.2 Sphingobacterium thalpophilum
AAGTTCGTAACTGACAGCCATAGAAAATGTCTTCGAAAACCCGATATTCAGTATACCATATGCCGACTTCCATCCCCGCGTATACAAACCAAAAGACCAGGGCTTTTCCGTTGTTCGCAGCCAGGTTAAACCGAGCGTACTTTCATTAATCTCCGAACTGCCTTCCAGCTCCGGTTGATAATTTCTCAGATACAACCCTTCCTTCCATGAATATTGTTCCAGCCGGTATGTATTATTGGGGTTAACCGCATAACTAAAGGAGGTGAGTATACTCATCCGGTAGCGTTTCCTGAAATAAGACTGCGGCATAATATTCCATCCACGGGGGTTGGTAACATTGAACGTGCTTATTCCTGTTTCAAATTGAAATCTGTTGATGGCGAGTTTATAATTAATCCCTACACTCAGGTTCCAGTAAGAAGCTTCCTGTTTGAAACCAGGTGCCATATGGTTCGGATAATATTTTAATACGCTCACATCCATCGATCGCTGGTAAGCTCCTTTGGAAGCGTCATAGCCAGCCTGAAGGTAACTGGCCTGAATACCTCCCCTTAACTGATGTTTACCCGGTTTATCCAGATATATACCTCTGGAAACTGCAAATCCCAGGTAATTGCCATACATCGGAAAAGCCGGATCACCGGATCTCATGTAATTAATGCCGAAGGCCCAGAGGCGATCCTTACCGAAATGCTGATCTATAGAAATATTTTGTACTGTGTTTTTGCCGGAGTCATTGCTTAAGTGTGAATAAAGTCCTTGCAGTCTGTAAGAAGTTCCGGAATAATTCCCTGTAAGGGCCGGATTCAGCAACATGGGTGCAGACATATACTGAGATGCCCTGAAATCTTGTGCAACTGCAGAAATATTCACAAACATTGCCAATACCAACCAGGCGGGAGGAAGATGATTCTTCATGGTAAATATATTACGGTGTATATAAGGTAGGTTTGGAGGAGCGTTATCAGATACGTTTGAAATTTTCCCTTAAATCCTTAAAATTCAGCATAAGCGGTAAAATTTCCGGCTCGGGAAAACGAGATTCATTTTGATCGTGCTCAATCAGTTTTTCCAGTTGAGCAGTAAACAGACTTTTACTTCCAGCATACCTGAACTGGTCGATTGAAATAATACTGCCTGGTTTAATCAACAGCATATCCCAGTGCAGATAATCCTTAATACAAAAAAATCGATCTCCTGTATTAATGCCAATATCTTCAGGAGTCATAGCCGTATCGTCAAATTCTTCTGTTACATGAAAGTCCAGCTTATCAATCAGATCAATGATGTGTGCGCAGGAAGTTTTCAGCAGAAAGATCTGCCCCTTGATTCTATAGAGTTCTTCTACATCATCTACTTCATCTATATTCTTTGTTTTCCAGAAATATTCAGGCAGCCCATTCGACTTTCCAAGCTGAATAAACTGCTGTAGATAGTAGGATATATAGCTACTTTCAGGATCCTGCTTGAACTTATCTTTAAAATCTTTGGTGGTCATATAAACAGTTTAGCATTTACAGGTATTAATAGGCATTTTTATCGCCTGCAAAAACCTGGTAGACAGTTAAAAAAATAATACGAAGATCCAGCCAGATCGTCCAGTTTTCCAGGTACCACAGGTCACTGGCAACACGCATTTTAAGCTGATCCGGATTAGTGATCTCACCACGAAAGCTGTTGATCTGAGCCCAGCCCGTAATACCCGGCTTTAAGAATTGCCGTACCATGTAGTGATTAACCATTTTAGAAAAATCGGTAGTATGTTTGATCATATGTGGTCTTGGGCCAACCAGACTCATATCGCCTTTCAGTACATTTATGAATTGGGGGAATTCGTCGAGACTTGTTCTTCGCATAAAGGCCCCAAGCCTGGTTACTCTTGAATCATTTTTAGTAGCCTGTTTACTTTCCAGTTCTTTATTCATCCGCATACTTCTGAATTTGAGACAATGGAAAGGTTTGTCATTACGCCCCGTTCGGGATTGTGCAAAAAGAACAGGCCCTCTCGATTCCAGCATGATCAGCAAACCAAGTAATGGTATCAGCCAGGAAAGAATCAGTACAACAACCAAAAAACTTACTACTATATCCAGTACTCTTTTTTTAACCCTGTTACCTATATCTTCCATCGGATCTCCCCGTAAAGAAAGAACGGGCATGTCTCTGATATAATCTACTACTACCGGTTTTCGGAAAAAGAATGAAAAGTCGGGTACAATTTTAAAGCGCATGCATTTTTTTTCTGCCTCATGCATCAGCGTATATATATATTTATTCTGCTCAGGGCCAACAGTAGAGAAGATCTCCTGTACATCCAGCTCTTTTGCAACTTGTATAGCATTTTTATACCCGGCCAGAATAGGATAATTGGTAAGCTCCTTTACATTTTTTCCGTCTTCAATAAATCCCAGAAACTGGGTATTGATTCCTTCTTCCTCAAAATACCTGGCCAGTTTTTTTGAGGCATCATTTAATCCAAGTATGACGACTTTGTTCACCAGGTGGCTTTGGATTTTCAGAAAATGCTTAATTCCAAAATACAGAAACCGGTTAAGGAAAAGTACCAGGGCAAAGCTTATAATTGTTAAAAGGATAAATGACCGGGAGAAAGTTGTTTCCCTTACAATAAAAAGGTAAAAGAAGACAATGGTCACCCAGCTTAGATAAAGCTGAACTGTTCGTTTAACAAAGGGTTCAAAGTTCATAATCAGACTTTGACCATATGCACCAAAAACATATGAATTAAATAACCAAAAAGTATTTAACCAGAAAAGGTATTTAAGGTAAGGACTGAACAAAACCAGATTCACGTTTCCATCAAACAGATAAAGAATAACGACATAGGAAATATTCAGAAGCAGAAAATCGAGAATGATAAGCAGTAATTGCAGGTAGCGCCTGATTTGTTTGTACATACTGAAAATTTTACTGCAGTTGATCAATAGGTTTTTTCCGGTATTGCAGCAACGGCATATTCCGATAACAGATCTGCAACAATTCTTTCGGACGTATGTCCATCCCAGTATTCAGGAATCATTCCCTTTTTCCAATCCCCTTTTATGATCTGATCCAGATACTGGTGAATCTTATAAATGTCTTCCCCGATCAGTTCATTCGTTCCCTGTAAAACAGTTTCCGGCCGCTCTGTAGAAGTTCTCATAGTAAGGCAGGGTATGTTCAGTACAGTAGCTTCTTCGGTTACCCCACCCGAGTCGGTAATGATTGCCCTGGCATGTTTTAAGAGATATATAAATTCGAGATAACTCTGGGGCTCTACCATCAGCAGATTTCCCATTTCCATTTCTATGGAATCAAATATGTTTCTTGTTCTTGGATGTACCGGAAAAATCACAGGATAATCCTGTGCACCGGATGTGATTTGCTGAAGAATTCCGGAAAGTTTCCGGGAGTCATCCACATTAGAGGGCCGATGAAGTGTCAATAAAAAATAATTACCACTCACTAATCCATATTTCTCCCAGAATACCGGTTTTTTTATTCTGTTGATTTGCTGATACAATGTATCGATCATGGTATTGCCTACAAAGCGGATCTTTTCCTGAGGTACCTGCTGATTAAGCAGATTACGACTGGCAAGAAGACTAGTAGTAAAATACAAGTCGGTTATTGCATCGGTTACTTTCCGGTTGATCTCTTCGGGCATTGTCATATCACCCGAACGTATACCCGCTTCTACATGGGCTACATCTATACATAATTTTTTTGCAGTGATAGCGCATGCCATGGTAGAGTTTACATCCCCTACCACCATTACAATATCTGGCCTGTTTTCCTGTAACTCTTTTTCAAATTTTACCATTATGGCAGCTGTTTGTTCTGCCTGAGTTCCTCCGCCACATCCCAGATTATTATCCGGATCCGGAATTCCCAACTGTTCAAAAAAGTCTTCACTCATTTTTTTATCGTAGTGCTGGCCGGTATGAATCAGCCGCCATTCTATATCCCGGCCTTCGGATTTGGCCAGATCAATTGCTTTGATTATTGGAGCAATCTTCATGAAATTCGGACGTGCGCCCGCTACAATTGTAACTAACATAAATTTTTATTTAATGCCGTTGATCAATATATTTTGTGGCCGGATTCAGTTCAGGCCGTTGCTTTTATTTATCAGAGGGAATAGTACACGGAGCTCATAACGGATATTTTCTTCGAGCAGATCAGCAAATTTTTCGGCCAGCACACAGGGAGGTTGCTCAGCAGAAATTGTTGTATGTATCATTTTAAGTAACTCTTGATGCTGCTTTTCTACAGTTAGCCTTACTTCATGATCCGGTGGCAACCCATTCAGAATCTGTTGGCCATCCCGGGAGATATAATCACCTGCATATTCATTGAATTCTGCGCGGATCAATAACAATACCAGCATGCCGGGGGTGCCGTTTCTTAAAGAAATCCTTATTTCGGATACCAGCTTTAACCCATTATATCGTTGCTCCTGCAAACGGGCCATTTCTCTTTTAATGAAAAGAGCAGGGTCTGCTTTACTTATTTCAAACATAGTACCCTATTTTAACGGACAGAGACGATTTGTTTTTTTTCCGGAATAGTCTCAAAATGATCGTAATGATTGATCAGGGAAACAGTTTCACGGATATTGTTGGCAGAGGATGCCCCAAATAACACAGATTCTACATTGGGAAGATTGCAAACATATTCCAGCGCCGTTTTTACCGGAGTAGCTCCGCCGGATAAAACCTGCATGGCAATAGCCCTCACTTTTTTTGTTTTAAGTGTGGTTTCATATAATTCCTTTCCCCCGGACATTCTGAACCCATCCACATTAATGGAAGAGCAGATGATCGGATTGTGTATACCCACAGATTCCAGACAAGAAAGTAATTTGGGCATATTCATGGTAATAAACCCAGGCTCAGCATTGTATTTTTTTCTTACATAGTCACTAAAGGCCTTAAGCAGATCGGTCATTCCTAAACCAAGCAAGAGGTCGGTAATAACATTTTGCAGAAAAATAACCGGAGTATCAATTCCTTTAAACATTTTCATTTCTGCATCTATCATGAGTTCCATAATAGAGATATAATCTTTAGACACAACTGCCATTCCACCTTTAAATAATGAACCAAAGAAATTTCCGGGAACATACTGCTGAAGAGTTCCCATTATTCCCAGTTCGGTTACGGCATTGGCATATTTATGTGCATAAGGCAAACAGGGATAAATGGAAAAGTTCCTGTACCTATCGGAGTCTTTCCTGATCAGGTCACATATATTGATCATTCTGTCGTGAGTAGTGCACATAAACGTGTTCACCCCCTCAGCAACTGCAATATCAATGGTTTTCAAAATAGCACTATCGTCCTTAAAGCGGATTGCCTGCGCCCGGGCTTTTTCGTCGGACACATGATTAACACCAAAAAACTGGTTATCGCCAAATAGAATCCTTTCCATAAATTAATTTGAATATTGTTTGATTTTATCAATCACTTTGTCGGTAATCCAGGCAGTTTCAAAAGTGTTGATGTTATTGGGTACTGATCCTTCTATTGCTTTTATGAAATAATCAACCTGCGCAGAATATTCCTCACCCCGCAGATAAAAATCTACGTCTTCTGCAAAATCATTGATATGTCTGTTGTTCCATCCATTCGAATAGGTTGGTGGTGTATGCCCGTTTTTAAAATATACTTTGAGCTCCGTTGAATCCACTATTATTTTTCCCTTAGAACCAATAATGGTAAGGCTGGTAGACATTTTACGGTAGGTTTCGTCACTCCAGTTTACATTCAGAACACCAGAAATATTATTTTCAGTTTCCAGCAATGAAAAAACACCGTCTTCAACTGATCCCGAATAAAATGATTTTAACAGGGCCCCATGCACATTCACAACAGGCGAAATAAGGTAATTAATAAGGTCTATGATGTGCGCTGCATAATCCATCAGACATCCGCCCCCTTCTTCGGGTTTGGAACGCCAGTTGCCCTGTTTCTTTTTTATCACAACCGGCCCGTTCATTTCTGCTGAAAAATGCTGTATATCCCCCAAATATCCGTCGTCGATAATCTTTTTAACTTCTCCGAAAGTTCCTATGAACTTATTATGATATCCTACCTGATTGATCAGTTTTTTCTGATTGGCAATTTTAACCAGTTCATAGCCATCTTCGGCATCCAGACAAAAAGGCTTTTCAACAAATACATGTATTTCTCTAAGCAGCAGTTCCTTAACAATGGATGCATGCATTTTTGTAGGTACTGCAACAAATACTGCATCAGGCCGTGTAAATGACAACATTTTCTTATAGTCGTCGAAGCACCTGAAACCTGAATATTTCTGCAGTACATCTGTTACTATTTTAGAGTTGTCTGCTACTGCAACAATTTCCACATCCGGATGTGCTCCGAGAATAGCTAAATGAGAAATACCCATTTTGCCCGCTCCAATCAATGCCACTTTGGTCATTTTAGAATTTTTAGATGATTCATTTATTTTTTTTCACAGTAAATACGCTGCATATCATTGGTATTAAGGCGTATTACAAATTTGCTCAGGCCCAAACCAGAGGAAAGATTGGAAAAAAATTCTTTTTTTCCGGTGATTACCCCAAAATTATAAAAGAGTCTCCCGAGCGTTAATGTACGCCCAACCTTTTCCTGTTTTAACACTTCAAATCCATTTTTTTCAACAATACCAGCAAGTGTTTTGAGGGTAAAGAAATAGATATGTCCATTGCATCTTACACTTCGCTCCCGCCCCTGTAATAACTTAAAACTCAGGGAGTCATAGGTAGGTGTTTCCATGATCAGCTTTCCTCCTTTTTTAAGAGACCGGTACGCTTTTTCAATAAATGCCGAAGGATCACTTACATGCTCTATAACATGAGTAGCTACAATTACATCCAGACTGTCCGGTTCTATAGGGGCATTTTCAAAATATTCCCTGATCACCCTAACTCCCAGTCTTTCCGAATACAGAGCGGGTATTTCCAATGGCTCAATCCCTACTACATCCCAACCTCTCTTTTTGGCCTCATTTAAAAATATTCCTGCATAGGAGCCCACTTCAAGGAAGGTCCCCTTGTTTTCCTTTTCAACAAAATCAATGATTTTCTGATAATCATTCAACTGTAAAAACTGCTTTTTTAAATACTGGTGATTTTCGGGAGTAAAATCTTTCAGCACCTCATCCACATCAACAGTTTCACCAGCCGTAGTATGGTAGTCCTGCTCAACCGCACCAACATTATCCGTTTGCGGGTTGGCATAAATTAAACTACACACATTACATTGTACGATCCGGTGAACCTGTGCTTTACCGGCAGGAAATAATTCCGTATAGTTATCAGAATTGCAAATATTGCATGTTACATTAACTGGTTCCATATTAATAGATCTTGATTGGTTGAATAATTATATCTGGCGCATAAAACTTCTTGTAAAAACTGTTGGGGTGGTTTTATCAAACTTCAGCACTTCCTTTTTAAATAAGTTGTAAGCCTGTTTCCCTTTATCAATCAGTTCCTGTTCGGGAGGTTTATGCTGCAACTGATTGATAAATTCTTCCACCAGATCCGGAGTTAATTCCGGCTTATGGTGCATTAGGCCTTTATCGATCAAAAAACGATCCACGTCCAGCAGTTCATCCTGATAAACTGAAATTGTTGGAACACCTAAAATGGCGAGTTCTCTGGTCATAGATCCTCCTGCACCTATGAATAAAGTGCAATCACCTGCAACGTAGTCGAACGTTAATGGCAGATCCGGAACAATGACTGATGAAAAATAAGGCGCTTTATAATGTGCCGACTGAGCAGCATCCCGCGGAAGAACAGTGATGCTGTATTTATTCTGTAAATTCCCGATAATAGCATCTAAGAAATTGGTTTTCCCGTTATAATATTGGGCAGTTTGTGGTTCAGGTCTGATATATATTTTAATCTCATCCTGTATGTGAAGATCCCGATGCTCCTGAATGGACCTTCCCTTGCTCCAGAGAAATATGCCTTCCTTCAAACCCGGATACTGAATTACTTTATTGGCAGACACTCCGTTTCTGGCAATCTTTTCGAGACGAAGGTTCTCGGGTATCAGTATTCTGGTAGCAAAATAAAATGCAGGAAGATTACCCAATGCGTGTTCATTATCATTGGTATAAATAGACGGAATACCAAGCATTTTAGCTACCAGCGGTGAATGAAAAGAACTTTGAGATATTGCCAGATCAGGACTTAATTTTTTTAGAAACCGGTACAACTGCATTACCCTTACCGGATAACCCACTACTTTTTTTATAAAACTCTTACCGTAATGATCACCTACCACGGTATATTCCAGGCCTTTTTGCTCCAGCAGGGCAATTGTATTGGCCAGTGGCCTTGAGGTGATAATGATCGTATGACCTGCAGTTTCCAGTTCACGGATAAGGTCATAGAATAGATTCACATGGGGTGAATTGGATAGATCAAACCAGATTCGCATAATTCATGTTCTATGGTTATTGAAAATATTGATTTACGCAAATGCGTTGTAATGAGCAGGAGATTCCTGAATGATTCTTACATTTTTCAGACTATCTGTATCAGACACCAACTCATCCAGAATAAACATCTTATGAAGTAATTGGGTTGAGAGTATACCTGCTACAGCCATTTGATCAACCTCAGGCATAGTCTTCTGAAGTTGAATTTTATTGATCAGCGCCTTGACTTTAGCGGGATTGAATAACCCGTATTCTTCCAAACAGCTTTCGGAAAGCATTTCCTTTACATATTCAGGCGCGGATGCATTTAAAAAACTGCTGGCCACAGGGGCCCTGTAAGGTTGTTTGGGTCTTTTAGATATAGAAGGAGGGATTTTACCCTCACTTAATTTTTTTAAAACAAATTTTTCATTAAGACAATTCATCTTAAAGTTATCCGGCATATTATTACAAAAGTCTATGACACGGTGATCCAGAAAAGGGTATCGGCCTTCAACGGAATTACCCATCGCCATCCGGTCTCCCTGCGAAGACAAAAGATATCCCGACATAAATATGGTAGCTTCCAGGTATTGTGATTTTGCCAGATCGGTCCAATACATAAATCCTGCAGGCATTTCCGGATAAAGATCATTCAATGGTTCATAGCCGGAAAGACTATTGGTTATTTCGTCCGAAAAAAAAGATTTTATACGGGATGTATTATGCCACCTGAGCAAATGCGAATAGAGCGGGTTTTCGGTATCGGAAAGTTTATAGCCAAAAAACATTTTTAAAGCTATAGTATTAGTGCTCTTCATCATGGGCAGGTAAGGATAGAGCTTCGATAACAGTTTTGGTCTTATTGCAGAAGAAGGGTTTTGGGCCCAGAATCTTCTGATCTTTGCTTCTTTAAAAATATTATATCCTGCCAGAAATTCGTCAGCACCTTCACCGGTAATAACCACTTTAATACCAGACTCCCTTACTTTTTTAGACAACATAAACATTGGCGTAGGTGCAGTTCTTAACAAAGGAAATTCTGCGTGCCAAACTGTATTTACAAATTCCTCTGCAATATCTTCTGCCGTACATTCAAAAGCCAAATGATTGGATTTAAAATAATCCGACGCCTCCTGCTGGTATGATGTTTCATCAAATACTTTATCCTTAAACCCTATGGAGAACGTATTTAATATGTCAGGTTTTACCTTATTGATCATAGCAGTAGTAACGCTGGAATCGAGTCCGCCACTGAGATATGCACCAACCTGAACGTCTGCGTTGAGTTGCATCCGAACAGAATCTTCCAGCAAAGAATCAAGCGCTTCAATCGTATCCGGTAAACTACCTGTAGTCATTTCTGATGCAACAGGAAATTCCATACTCCAGTATTTTTCCATCTTTATCCCAGACGAATTAACAACCATGTAATGGCCGGGTGGCAATTCATAAACATTTTCGAAAGGCGTATTCGGAGAAAGAGTAGTCCAATAGGTAAATACTTGAGCCAGGCTTTTAGGAGAGATCGCTTTCTTAATTCCACTCAGGGTAAAAAGTCCTTTTATTTCTGAACAAAATGCAAACGCACTGTCTTCTGCCCAGTAGAAAAGAGGTCTGATACCTACACGGTCCCGGGCAAGAAAAAGTTCATCCCTTACCTTATCCCAGATACAAAAAGCGAACTGCCCGTTAAAATATTGCAGGCATTTAGGTCCATACAAAGCATACATCTGAACAACTACTTCTGTATCACAATGTGTTTTTAATTGAACGCCTTTCTGTTCCAGCAGTTCGCGGAGTTCCACATGGTTAAATACTTCTCCGTTATAAACGATCCAGTAATTGCCAGACTCGTCAGACAACGGCTGCTGCCCGGACAAAAGGTCTACAATACTTAATCGTACACTACCCAGGCCCACCTGACCGGAAAGATATATACCTGTTTCATCGGGGCCTCTGTGCCGGATCATGGCCAGCATTTTTTTGACACTGAGTTCTGTTGAAATATTATCAGGAGAATGATATTTATAAATTCCGGCAATCCCGCACATAACTGTATTTTTAATTAAGTTTATTATATACAAAACCTGAAATAGCATTGATTGATTCGAAATTATCTTCCAGCAATTCAGAGTCCTTGGCTTTGATAGCAAAAGCTTCTTCTATAAAATTGATCAACAGTACAAATCCCATTGAATCAAAAATTCCTTCGGCAAAAATCAGAGAGTCATCTTTTACAGTATCAGGCGAAGCATAGGTTGTTTCGAGGATATATTTTCTGATCTTTTCTTTAATGCCAGTTGTAGCTTCCATGGTTAGGTTTTTTATTTATTATTAAATGATTGATGAATGTTATTTTTTTCTGCACCGGTACTTCTCAGATTTTTTCAGAATAAGTATCAGCTAGAATCTGGAATAATAAAACGGAGAGGTTCCAAGTGTGTGGTTAAAATGATAAATAAGTAATATACCAACCAGGTATACCATCCATTTTAACCAGGGGCTTTGCTGAAAGAAAAAAAGGCGGATATCATTTCCCTTTTCAATGCCCATTTCGAAAATAAAAAAGAGGGTGAAAAATCCAAGAGAAAATATAAATTCTGGCTTATAACTTATAAAGGCCAGCTCTGATTTGTTGAAATGAACATTTGTAAACAAGTGTGTTACAAAATACCAGGCATCTGCAATAGAATTTGAAAAAAAGAAGATCATCGAAAATGACATAAAAAGAAATACGATTATGCGACTAAGGGTATTTACCAGTTTAACCGGAATGCCGGAGGTAATTTTAATACGTACCCGTTTTGTATAATTCTCATAGAGAATAGCAAATGCCTGCAGTACACCAAGCACAACAAACGTCCAGTTGGCGCCATGCCAGATTCCTACTATGAAAAATGTGATGAATATTCCGGGTATTGCAGCTGCCCCGCCAAAGCGCCTGTATTTAACTATAAAAGGATTATATATGAAATCGTTGCACCAGGAGGATAATGAAATATGCCATCTCCGCCAGTATTCAGAAATACTTCTGGCCAGAAAAGGACGGTTGAAATTATCCACCAGATCAATGCCAAATATTTTTGCAGACCCAAGCGCCATATCTGTATAGCCAGAAAAATCATTATAAATGTAAATTGTCTGGAAAAGCAATACAATAATTAAAGGAAGTCCTGAATAACTGTGTATATCGTCATATACCCTGAAAAGAGGCCCATACAAACTATCTGCTATAACTGCTTTTTTAAATAATCCCCATAAAAAAAGTCTGGACCCTGCATAAATATTCTCCCGGTCAAACGGAACATTTTTTTTTAACTGAGGAAAAAAATGATTGGACCGTTCAACCGGTCCTGAAAGGAATTTGGGAAAGAACAAAAGATAACTGGCAAATAACCCAAAATCATTTTCGGCAATCTCACTACGCCGGTTGATTCTGATAATATAACCAAGTACCTGAAAAGTATAATAAGACATTCCAAGGGGAACAATAATATTTGAGTAAGGAATTTTTAACTGAAGCTGAGACCATGCCGAAAGAATGTTGAATACCGAAGTAAATAAGACAGAATACTTGAAAAATGAAAGCAGTCCTATATCTGTAATAATAATCATCCAGAATATTCTTGGCCTCTTCACCGGGTCATTGAGATAATGGTAGAGTAATTTTCCAAAAAGAAAATTCATCAGTGTAAATGCCAGCGCAAAAATTGCAAACATTACAGAAATCGCAGCAATAAAACACAACCCGGACACTAATAAAACATAGGGCCTGATCCTGTATGAAACAGAATAATAGATCAGGAATATTACCAGAATAAAGAGAAAATAATTTTGTAAATAATAAAACATATTGAAAGAATTATGATAGACCTACTTTCTTGCCATTATTACCCGGATATTTCCGAGGGCGTCATGTATATATTTGATCTCCGAATAATAGTTCAGTCTCCTGCATAACAAGGCAACGTATTCACCCTGCCCTATACCCACTTCAAATATTACCCACCCTTTTTTATTAAGGTATGCCGGAGCCTCACTGATTAATTTACCAATAATAGTTGCGCCTGAAACGCCTCCGTCAAATGCCTGGTAAGGTTCATGATCCAGAATTTCTGCTTTCATTTTACCAACTTTCTTACTGGAGATATAAGGAGGATTACAAATAATCAGATCCGTATTTTTGAAATGTGGTTCCTTTGAAAAAGCCGAGAACAGATCGCCCTGTTCTGCATGAACTCTTTCATGGAGGTTTAAAAATGAAATATTATCTCTGGTTAGTGCCACAGCATCATGCGATAGATCACTTGCAAAAACAATATTTCGGGGGTTCAGCATAGCCAGTGAAAGCCCCAGATTACCAGCACCACAACAAATATCCATTACCATTACACTGGACTTTTTTTTGCCGACTTCATGGGTTAACGCTAACGCTTTTTTGGCGAGCAGTTCAGTTTCTCTTCTTGGGATCAGTGCCCTTTTATCGGATAACAATTCAATACCGTTAAAATGTTGCCGGCCGGTTAAATGTGCAAGCGGAACATTATTCAGTCTTCTTTTTATCAGCTGACGGAATACAATAAACTGTGCACTGGTTAATTCAGGAAGGGCATATTTCTCTGCTTCCACACAGGACTTGGGTGAACCGGACGCTGTAAACCAGCAGGCTTTAATTGTAGATTCAACCGTTTCCTCGGGTTTGTCGGGAAGAAAGTCAAATTTGGCTTCCAGATCGTTTTTGATGCTGGAAAATACTTCCTGAATATCCATCTGTTAAAAATTAAATATTTCAGATTCATAAGTCAATAAAGCTCTGCCAGTTCCTTTTTATTGATTTTTCCATTCGGGCTTTTGGGCATTTCAGCGAGGAAAACCACTTTATGCGGAATCATAAATTGCTCCAGGTGCAGCATACATTCACGTTGTACTGCTTTCTCCGTTAGTTCAACGGAATCGTGAGTAGTCAGATACACTACAATCATTTCACCCATCAGCACATCGGGCACACCCATAGCTGCAACTTCCCTGATACCATCTATTTTGTAGATTACATTCTCTATTTCTACCGGACTCACTTTTTCACCCCGCGTTTTTATAATATCATCGTTTCTTCCCATAAAATAGAGGTCTCCATCCGCGTCCATTTTAAACCAGTCATTGGAGCAGAGGATTCTTTCTCCCGGAACCAGACCCGGCTTAAGCATCTCATTGGTTAAATCCGGTTTATTCCAGTATCCCGCCATCACATGGGGCCCACGTATATGTAATATTCCCTGCTCACCTGCTTCAACAGGCTGCCCGTCTGGCGACAACAGAAATATTTCAGTACCCGGAATTGCTTTGCCAACAGATGAAGGCTTAATGTCTACCAACTCCGGTTCCAGATAACAGACCCTTTTGCATTCCGTTAACCCATACATTTTAAATATCAGGGCATTGGGAAATATTTTTTGAAGATCAGGAATAAATTCTGCAGGTAATGAGGCAGCTGTATTGGTAACTTTTTGAATACAATCAAACGACAAATTACCTTCTTTAGCTGCTGCAATCATCATTGCATATATGGTAGGCACTCCCGGAAATACGGTAGGCCTGTAGAGTTCAATATTTTTATAAATAGAGGCAGTGAAAATAAATGACTGCTCCACAATTAAAGAAGCACCGGCAGTTACCGCCATGATTAACTGATATAAGCCATAGTCAAATGCCAGAGGGAGTAATAACATAATACGATCTTCTTCCGAAAGCCTCAGATACTCAATCAGACTCCAGGAAGTGAAAACCATCGACTGGTGTGTCATCATTACGCCTTTGGGGAATCCCGTACTGCCGGAAGTATAAATCAGCGCAGCAAGGTCATTGGGAATAATATTGGGAAATTCTACATTAAAAAAACTGTTTTTAATGATAAAGTCAAAATCAATAACACTGCATTCCGGATAGGGATTCATCGACTCAATATGGCCAGTAACGACTATCTCCTCTATAGAGTTTACTTCGGAAACTGCCGGAGAAAATTCAGAAGACAGGGAAGCTGCAGTTACCAGAATTTTTGCTCCGCAATCATTCAGAATATATTGCAGCTTGTCTGATTTGGTTTGTGGGTTGATTACCAGGAATACAGCTCCTGCAAGTGTTGCCCCATATATAGCTACCACTGCAGGCCATGAATTGTCCATATAGACTGCTACCCGGTCTCCTTTATTGATACCAGCTGCAATCAGGTAGCTGGCGAATTTTTCGGTACTTACAACTAAGTCCTGGTATGAATAAGCTTCTCCTTTTACAATAACAGCTGTTCCCAATGGATTTTTTCCGGCCGAGATCAGTAAAGATTCGCCCAGCAGGCGTTGTGGTATAGATAACATGTTAATCAGATTTTATATTTTATTATTGTATATATTATTGACAGAGTAAATCCACGATTACGCAGGAATCAGGCTCCAAGGCAACTACACATAATCCTTAATAGGAGCCATTCTTAAATATTCGGTGGTTTTTTGTTTACGCATAAAATTGTTAAACACAGACTTAATCTCCTGTTCAGTTTTACCAAGAGGATCAGCGACTTCAGCAGGAGCATAACCATTTTCATACCCATACCAGAGAATATCCATTTCCCCGAAAGGGAGCTGGAAGAAAAATTCTTCCTGGGTCTGTTCTGCAGAATATGTGTCGGATGTTGGGGTACGACGAACAATTTCCTCCGGAATACCCAGATATTCAGCCAGTTGATAGACCTGCGTTTTATAAAAATTTCCGATTGGCATCAGATCTGCACCTCCATCACCGTTTTTAACAAAAAAGCCCTGCTCTACTTCGTGCTTATTCGGAGTGCCAATAACAGAATAATGCAAGCGTTCTGCATGATAATACAACATAGACATCCTGCATCGTTGCTTGAAATTAGATGCTGCCACAATCTGCAGGTACTCTTTGATGGGCAATATTTTACTTTTCGTATTCCCCTCCCTGTCTACAATTGTCAGGGAAAATAAGGGAGGCAGATTTTGACGGATACTTGCAGGATCAATACCGATTTTCATATTGTAATCACTGGGATTGTATTCAGGGAATACGGCAGATACCGCTTCGTCTCTTCTGCGATAACAGCCAAATCCTTCCAATGCATCTGTAATAGGTTCTTCGATTGTCTGAACACCAAATTTTTCAGCCAGTTTCATCGCCAGTAGTTTGCTGTCTTCACTGGAATCTTTTTCGGGCAGTAATACCCCCAGTACATTTTCCGCACCTAACGCTTTAACGGTAAGTGCAAGTGTTACTGAGGAATCTATCCCACCACTAAGCCCTACAACAGCACCTTTCCTTTTGAGTACAATAGATACATCATTTTTGATTTTACGGGTCAGATTTTCTACTCTGGTTTCGATATCATCGATGTATAACAGCTCTCTGGAAAAAACAGATCTTTTAGACTGATTCATTGAATAGTGATTTTTGTTAAATAATTAGTTAATGATATTTTTTACAGCAAACCTGATTTTCTCGGGCAAAATAGTATCCTGCTTCATTCGCCTGATCACCATATTGGAGTACAATCTGGCACCGGAATCATTCAAATGACTCTCGTCGGCATAAATAGATGGATCAGTAAAAAACACAGGGTCTTCAGAAAAATCGTTATATGGAATATTGTTCCGGAGTGCTATCTGTTTTGCTAAATAAAGAGACTGATCCTCGCCTTTGAATTTAACATAGCAGGGCGACACAAAAACATACAGCTTAACTCCTGCATCCTTACAGTCTTTTACAAACTTCCGGAAATACAATAATTTAGCTGAATCGATCTGGTAATGCTGAAAAGAGGAATCATAGGCAATATTACCTTCCCATGTTTTGAACAGAGGCACATAACCATTTTCATCATTCCTGTTTGCCCTAGTTTTGTTATAAGATGAATTACCTGCCACTATCTGAAAAACCAATGAATTAAATGGGTAAATAGCAGAGGCCAGTTTGAGCCGTTCATACGGCCCTCTTAAAGCAATAATTGATCGTAACTCAGGATGCGTTTCGTAGTAGGGCAAAAGAGAGGACAGCCTTTCGTAACTGATTCTGCTTTTCATAAACTCTCCGCGGCTGATGTCCAGTATGGCAACTTTAGGCGTATACCGTTTCAGCACTCCCTGAAGTATAGCATAGTGGTAAAAGATACCGTTGCCATCTCTGCCGGTATTGTATGTTGAAATACCCAACTGTTGATTATACACAGCCGGATGATAGTGATGATTGGCCCGGGATGCCCCAAATATGAGTAAATCTGCTTTTGTAGTTTCCAGTGAAAAAGTTGTCCGGTACAGCCAACCGGATGCCTGTTTGAAATAAAACTTCTTTAAAATGGAGCCGATCACAAAATCAACAGAAATCAGTAGAATTAAAAACACCAGGGTTTTGGATAAAAACTTGGGCATAACGTATTCGTTTATAGCATTCAGAATCACTTATAAATAAGTTGTCCATCAGAAATTAAAGTAAATGAATTGTCCACCGTCAAATACAGCAGCAACAAGAATATAAATCAGCAAAAAGGCATAACTGATATGTTGTAAGAACCAATTATTTTCAATCCTGTTCAGGAAACGGAATAAATTGTATTCGCGTTGTATATCATAGGCTAACATAACCGCACTTCCCAACAGAATAAAAAAAACAGTAGAAGGCCGGTCGAAATAAATTAATCCGGGATTATTAAAAATAGATTTTAAAATAATCAGCGCCTTGTCGGGTGTAGGTGTCCGGAAAATGATCAGTCCAAAACTTACAAATAAATAGGTTAACAGGATGCTGGTATTATTATATATAATACCTGGTATTTTTTTTGAAAGTCTGATTCTCTGCTTTTTTGTGAGCGTTTCAAACATCAGCACAACCGCCTGAAGTGCGCCAAATAAAACATAATTCCATGTAGCTCCATGCCAAACACCAATTAAAATAAAACTTACCATCAGGGCATAAAAGACACCCCAATTACCCCATTTACGATGCTGTAGCAGCACCGGATTAAAAATATAATCGTTCACCCAGGATGAAAGAGAAATATGCCATCGACGCCAGAAGTCACTCAGGTTTTTTGCCAGGAAGGGCCGGTTGAAGTTTTCCATCAGATTATATCCGAATAATCTGGCAGAACCAATAGCAATATCGGCATACCCCGAAAAATCTGCATATACCTGCAGTGTATAAAGCAAGGAAGCCATTAATACGGTCAGACCGCTTTGTTGAAGGGGATTGGCGTCTATAACAGAAACATAAAGAGAAATACGGTCTGCAACAACAAGCTTCTTAAATAATCCCCAGGCAATTCGTTTGCCCCCTTCAGTTAAATCAGAAGTGTTAAATGAAATGTCTTTATTTAATTGTGGCAAAAAACGTTTGCCCCGTTCAATCGGGCCAACCAGTAATTTCGGGAAAAACAAAATAAACAAACTGAAATTCAGGAAATTCCGTTCTGCCTTTTGTGCGCCGCGGTATATATCCATGATATAACCTATAGCCTGAAACGTATAATAAGATAAACCGAGAGGCAGAATCAGATCAGCAAGAAAACCGGTGTTGATATTTCTCAGATCCATTACAAGACCTAAAATGTCATTTACAAAAAAACCAAGGTATTTGAAGAAAAACAGCACCCCTATGTTAAGCACCAATACAACCGCCAGGTAGTTTTTCTGTTCTTTTTTGCCTGTATTTTTTTCTATACGGATTGCAAGAAAGAAATTTGCAGTAATCAGCATCAACAGAATAATCAGGTATGCTGCTTTAACATACATATAAAATATTGCACTTGCAATAACCAAAAAAAGGTTCCTGTATTTCCCCGGAAGTACATAATGCAGTATGAGCACTGTTATCAGGAACAGAAAATATGAAACGGAAGTAAACAACATACCAGAAGTTTAATTTAAATCAGAATTACGTACAGCAATGAGAACAGGGTTTACCTGCATCACAGGTGATGAACAATACGATGCCGGCATTTAATGACCAGCAAGATGAAAACCAGATAGTCTTAACCGGCTATAGAAGTTGTTGTATTGGTTTTTTGTAAGATGCATCTGCACATATCCCCGATATTGGAAAAATTCAGCAGCTCATTCATTTCGAATAGGATATTGTACTTTTTTTCAATAGCCGTGATAATCTGGATATGATTGAGCGAGTCCCACAATTCTACATCTTCATTGGTAGTTTGTTCATTAAGTACAATGCTATTATCCTCCAATAGCGTAATAAAGATCTCATTAACTTCATTGATGAGCAGAGTCAGTTCCATAAATAATTTATTTAAGGTTAAAAGATTTAAAATGTATTTTTCGCCCTTACGAAATCAAATCATCAGGCTGCTTCTTCTGTATTTATAATATATTTATGCTTCGCATTTTCGGCTTTAATAAACGGAGCATTCAGAACCAGTTGATAATCCTCAAACTGTAGATACTTCTTAATAGTAGTGATATACTTATCATAATAGTCATCATAACTGGCAGGCAATTCAACATTCAGATAAAGCGTTATCCCTTTTTTATTGTAGAGGATTTGGTATTGCCGTACACGGCCATCATCCCTGAAAAGATTACCGAAAAATGCAGCATGTACTACATTTTTTTCAGCATCTACTATTACATCACTGATGCGTCCAATTACTTTTTCAATGACTGGAAAATTCCTGTTGCAGGAGCAGGTTTTTTCTTCAGCCAGTTCTATGCGGTCACCGGTAGAATACCTCATCATAATAAAAGCATTATTAATAAGGTCTGTTGAATATAAATTTCCGTTCTTATCTATTTCATATTTACACTTAGTACTAATCAGGTGTAGCCGGTGATCTTCACATTCAAAGGCAGATATTCCTGCTTCAAAGCAACCGTATTGATTAAATACCTCAACCTTAAATGCCTCTTCAATATTCATCCGGCAGGAATCTGACAGCACTTCGGAAGTACAGACTATTCCCCTTAAATCTGGCAAAGAAAATACTTCATTCCGCTTTATATAATGGGCTATTTCATTAATAGCACTGGCATAGCCAAAAATAACTTTTGCTTTGGTTCGCTTCAATTTCACCAGGTACCTACGGATATTGTCTTCATCCAGTGTATACGCC
>CALPNW020000031.1 GCA_943325035.2 Sphingobacterium thalpophilum
GCGGATCCGTTGTGATTCTCCCCCACTTAATGAGCGCGACGGCCGGTTTAATGACAGATACGTTAGGCCAACATCCAGCAGAAACTGAAGCCGCTCCCGGATCTCTTTTAATATATCTTTTGCAATTACATTTTGTTTTTTATCGAGCCGCTTTTCTATACCATCAAACCATTGCTGTAATTTATCAAGATTCAGGTTACTGATAGATGCAATATTCTGATCATCAATTTTAAACCAGCAACTTTCCTTTTTTAATCTTTGGCCCTCACAGTCGCCGCAGGTTTTCAGTTCCATAAATTGCTCCACCCACTCCCGCGTACCCTCACTATTAACTCCCGCAAACCAGCGCTTGAGCATAGGAATAATTCCTTCAAACTCTCCTTCGTAAGGTTTAAAGGATTCCATTTCTTCTATATCTTCTGTGCCAAGAGATCCACCTTCGGCATTCCCGTACAATAAAATATTCAGTGAAGCCGTATTCAGTTCTTTGATGGGTTTATCCAGATTGATCTTGTGCTTTTTGGCAAGGATCTCCACATTGCGGAACATATAGGCATCCCGCTGAACACCCAGGGGCGCAATACCACCCTCTTTGATACTCAGATCACTATCCGGAATAATCGAATCCATATCAATGGAATAAACAGTCCCCAACCCTTTACATACAGGGCATGCGCCATAAGGCGAATTAAAAGAAAACGCATTGGGTGAAGGTTCTTCATAACTGATGCCTGTAGTTTCGCACATCAGTTGTTTGGAATATTGGATGGTTTTACCCGAATCGTTCAGCAGCATAAATAACAAGTCCTTCCCCATTTTGAGGGTTTGCTGCACACTCTGGCTTAACCGAACTTTCATATCAGGCTCCACCTGTAAGCGGTCTATCACCACTTCAATATCATGTATCTTATAACGGTCTACCTGCAATTTTGGGGTAAGGTCCAGAATGTCTCCGTCTACCCGTACTTTCAGAAATCCTTTTTTCCGGATGTCTTCGAAGAGTTCACGATAGTGACCCTTTCTTCCGCGAACAAGCGGCGCGAGTAAACTGATTTTTTTACCTTTGTATTTAGTAAAAATATTTTCAACGATTTCTTCCTCGCTGAATTTGATCATGCGCTTTCCTGTGTTGTAACTATAGGCTTCGCCAACACGGGCATAAAGCAGTCGCAGAAAATCATACACTTCCGTTACCGTACCTACTGTTGATCTTGGATTTTTATTGGTTGTTTTTTGTTCTATCGAAATAACCGGAGACAACCCTGTAATTTTATCTACATCCGGTCTTTCCATATCTCCCATGAACTGCCTGGCATAAGCGCTGAAGCTTTCCATATACCTTCGCTGTCCTTCATTGTAAATGGTATCAAAGGCAAGAGAAGACTTACCGCTTCCGCTAACACCGGTAAATACCACCAGCTTATTTTTAGGAATCCGGATATCCAGATTTTTCAGATTGTGTTCGCGTGCACCAAAGACCTCTATAAACTCTTCTTCCTTATATTCGGCGGCTTTGGGGGTATTTTGTTTTTTTGCCATAACTGATAGTAAAGATACAAACAGGAGACCTCGTTAAAAGTTGATTCGGCTGGAATTTAATTTAAAAACTATTACCCTATAGTTTTGATAGACTTATATTTGGTCAATTGAAGATACCGGTCTATATTTGCAGCAGTTCTTTAATATACTTATCAAGAAAGGCAGAGGGTTATGGCCCTATGAAGCCTTGGCAACCCATATAACTCACTCAGTTATATGAAGGTGCCAATTCCAGTTCCGGTAGATCCGGATGAAGATAAGTCAGAGTAATGAAAATCAACAACCAGCCCGTTGTATGATATCCAGCCCTTCTGACTCTACTCAGCCGGGCTTTTTTTTGCCCCTACGCCTTCCCTGAAAAGCCAATAAAAGAATTTTTACAAGATTTTTTACATTCTTCGTTCCCTTGCGGAACGGAGGGCAAACTGTTTAACATGAGCACTGCAACACAATTGATTCACAGCATACCGGTAGATCCATTAACAGGGGCGATATCGGTACCCATTTACCAGACTTCCACTTTTGTGCAGGATTCACCCGGCATCAACAAAGGGTATGACTATTCAAGAACCAATAACCCTACCAGAGCGGTACTGGAACAATTGGTGGCAAAAATGGAAAACGGAACAACGGGCATTGCCTTCTCCAGTGGACTTGCGGCGATAGATGCCATCGTAAAACTGCTTAAAACGGGAGACGAAATTGTTGCGGTAGATGATATTTACGGAGGCGCCTACCGGTTATTTACAGCTGTGTACGAAAATTTCGGCATCAAGGTACACTATACAGATACTACTAATGCAGAGAATGTATTGAAAGCCATCACCCCAAAAACAAAACTGATCTGGATAGAAACGCCCACCAATCCAACCCTGAAAATTGCGGACATTGAGGCGATAGCAAAGATTGCAAAAGATCATCATTGCCTGCTTTGTGTGGATAATACGTTCGCATCACCCGTTCTGCAGAATCCAATTACACTTGGAGCAGACATTGTACTTCATAGTGCTACCAAATACCTGGGAGGCCACAGCGACCTGATAGCAGGGGTTATTGTAGCGAAAGACAAAGAGCTGGGAGCACGGATAAAATACCTGCAAAACGCCTGTGGCGCCATTCTGGGGCCATTCGACAGTTGGCTGGTGATACGTGGGATTGAAACCCTGCATCTGAGAATGAAACAACATTGTAACAGTGCTTTGGAAATTGCCCTGTATTTAGAAACCCATCCTGCGGTAAGTCAGGTATTTTACCCCGGTCTGGCCACTCATCCTAATCACGCCATTGCCAAAAAACAATCCAGTGGTTTTGGGGGAATTATTTCGTTCAGTTTAAAGACCGATACAGAAGCTGCCGCCATACAGCTCGTTAGCAGTACAAAATTGTTTAAGCTGGCAGAAAGCCTTGGAGGAATAAAAAGTCTGATATCCCATCCGGCGAATATGACCCATAAATCGATACCGGCAGAAAAAAGAAAAGCTGCCGGAATTACAGATAGTCTGGTTCGTTTATCCATAGGTCTGGAAGACGCAGAAGATCTGATCAATGACCTTAAGGAAGCATTGAATCTTCATTTATCCGAAAATAAAAAAAACTAAAATAATATTTAAACAACATGGAAACACATAAAAAACTCACAATCGGGTTATTTGGTTTTGGAGTAGTAGGAGAAGGCTTATACAAGGTATTGCAGCAAACCCCTTCCCTCAAAGCAACTATTAAAAAAGTATGTATCAAAAATCCGGAGAAAAAAAGAAATGCCCCGGCCTCCCTGTTCACCACCAACAAAAACGATTTACTGAATGACGAGGAGATCAATGTTATTGTTGAAGTGATAGACGACGCTGATGCTGCATTTGAGATTCTGCAAACAGCACTCCGAAGCGGTAAAGCAGTAGTAAGTGCCAGTAAAAAAATGATTGCTGAACACCTTCCGGCTATTCTTGCACTACAGGCAGAAACCGGGCAATCCTTTTTGTATGAATCTGCAGCCTGTGCATCCATTCCTGTGATCAGGAATCTGGAAGAATATTACGATAATGACCTGCTGCATTCCATTAAAGCAATTGTAAATGGTTCTACCAATTTCATATTAACCAAAATGTTCGAAGACAAGCTGGATTTCTCTTCTGCACTTCTGCTGGCCCAGCAACTGGGATTTGCGGAGAGCAATCCCAAGCTGGATGTGGAAGGATATGACGCCGTGAATAAATGGACCATTCTGCTGAATCATGCATTTGGAATTGTTTCGCATCCCGACCGGATATTATTTAGTGGTATACAGAATATACAGGGATCAGATGCAGCTGTTGCCAACAAAAAAGGCTATGATATTAAACTGATAGCACAGGCAAAAAAATTAAAGAATGGGAAAGTGGCAGCGCTTGTATTGCCTCAATTTGTACCGGTAAATGATCCATTGTCTTTTGTGAAGAATGAATACAATGGCGTAGTGATTGAAAGTGGATTTGCAGACAAACAATTTTTTTACGGAAAGGGTGCCGGCAGTTTTCCAACGGCCTCTGCTTTGCTAAGTGATATTGCTGCACTCAGGTATAATTATAAGTATGAGTATAAAAAATTATACCACCATACACCCCATCAGCTGACCAATGATTATTACCTCAAAGTATACCTGAGCTTTGATGACTGGAAATACATTCCAAGGGAAGAATTTGAGTGGATAGAAGAATGGCATGCACAGGCAGACAGAAAATACCTGATTGGCGTTTTACATTGCAACAAACTGGTATCTTCCGACTGGTGGAAATCCAACAGTACTTCCCTTATTCTTACTCCGGACCCTATTATTGATGATCTGGACATCGTTCACCTTAAAAAAAGAAGCCTGGAACTCGCCGGCGTTATATAGTAGCACTGTTCCTTATACTTATATTTGCCGATAAACCACCAACCTTGGAAATACTGAATGTTGCCTCTTACCGGAAAGCTGTTTTACTGAGTGCTACCATGGGCATGGTGCTTATTGTATTGTCTGTATTGGGCGGAAAGGAAGAACTCTTCCTGTTGTTGAACAATGACCTGGGTAAGCTGGGGGACGTTTTCTTTCATTACACCACTTTCCTCGGAGATGGCATCATGTGGGTTCCATTTGCCTTATGGATCATTTTCTATAAAAGAAAATGGACGCCGCTGGTGATCAGTGCAATCCTATTTTCCACCTTACTGGTAAATATTGGCAAACACTATGTTTTTGAAAACGAAGCAAGACCAACCAGTGCTATCAGCAATCAGGCACTGATACATACTGTAGAGGGTGTTGAATTACATAAGACCAATAGTTTTCCCTCCGGACACAGTAGCACCGCTTTTAGCATTTACCTGATCGCTTGTCTGGTATTGAGCGCCCGCTATTTATGGTTAGGTGGTTTTTTTCTGGCATTGATAGCAGGCTATTCCAGGATTTATCTGGCACAGCACTTTCCATTGGATGCAGGTGCCGGAATGATCGTTGCTGTCATCTCTGTGTATTTATCCTTACTGGTTCAGAAAAAATGGACCTTGCGGAAAGCTTAGTCTTTCCATCTCCATTCACCGGCAATTTCCAGCGGCTCTTTCAGGTTGTTTTTTATCAGAAACTCTTTGGTTTCTAAATCGGTAAAATGCTTGGCCCTGATTTCTTTTGAATCGGCTATTCCAAAAAGAAGCATAGCACCATACCGAACTGTATTCTTGATTCCCTGTTCGTCTACCAGTTTAAAATTATCGCAATCGGCATGATAACAAGGGCCGGAATTATTAGGCAATACCCCTCCTGCGCCACCGCCGGTTGGAACACCCTGTAACATAAAGGGCTGGTGATCGCTGTGCAAGCCGGCTCCGGAACGGAACAGGTTTTTATAACTGGTATCAAAGCTTTGAGCAATAGTACCTATTTGATGAAATAACTCTTTACTCTCTTCTGATGAACTGGAATATCCTTTTGGATCATTCGTCATATCATAGTTAAGCATATACCTTAACTGATCGATGCTTTTATCTTTAATGGCAGCATTCACATATGCCCTGGAGCCAAGTAAGCCCTCTTCTTCACCCATGAACAAAATAAATTCTACCGTACGCTCAGGCTGAAGTTTCAGTTTACTGAAAGTTCTTGCCATATCAATAACGGCAAATGAACCAATACCATTATCTATTGCACCTGTTGCCAGATCCCAGCTGTCCAGGTGACCACCTACTACTACTTTTTCATTGGGTATTTTTTTACCCCTGATGGTTGCAATTATATTTCTTGCTTTGATCAGTCCGGAGAAATTGGTCATTTCAATTGAGGCGATCTGTTTCCCCGCTGCCACTTCCTGCTTCAGTTTCAACCCGTCTTCCTTGCCAATACAAACTGCAGGAATAACAATCAGTTTTCCCGTTACAGATGCAGTACCGGTCAATAAAATTCCGCCGTCTGCAGTATTGATGATGATAATTCCCTTTGCCCCGTATTTACCAGCCAGCGCAGCTTTTTCGGAACGGTGCAGACTTTTAGTGCCTGGCTTTGAACCCGGCAAAACACCCAGGTAAACCAGTGCAATTTTATCTTTTACTTTACCGGGGTTATTCAAATAGTCTTCTTCGAGACCATTCCCCATATCAGCCAGTTCAAGACTCACAGAAGCCTTTACCGGTGAATGTGCCAGGGAAACTGACTTTACCGTTTGTAATGAACCAGCGTCCGCACCTGTTTTCACAGACAGATTACCCCTGCTCCAGCTTTCCACCTCAAATGGCTGGTAACGGACATCTTTAAACCCATAAGACTTCAGGAGGTTGTAGGCAAACTCCTCTGCTTTCTTTCCGTTGGCAGAACCTGTTAATCGATGGCCAATTGTTTCGGTAGCTGTTTTTAAACTGCTGTATGCTTTTGAATGCTGCTGAACTTCTGTATTGATGTTGGTGAAAACCGCATTCCATTCCGGCTTTGATTGCGCAAAAGACTGTGCACAAAACAACAAACAAATCAGGAGTAAGGGAGAATAATGTCGCATAAGAAGGGGTTTAAAAAATGCTGCTGAATAATGAATGACCTATTTCGTTTTTTTGAAAAATCCGGCTTTATCTAACTGCTCAAAAAGTTCATCTACATAATCATCACTGAACTTTTTTAAGGTAGCAGGATTATATACCGGAGACTGAACAGAAAACATCAGTTCTCTGGTATTTAAATCATACAGATTACTTTGAATGAAATAATTTTTAGACTTATCGTAATAACCCGGAGTGCTGGTTATCTGAGACCACTGGTTGTAATATCCAAAGAAATTTCCGCTAAACGAAGTGTATTGAGAAGGACCATAAGCCGCTGTTCCCGGAACATACTTAACCGCTTCTTCCTCTCTCAGTAATGAAATGGCAAAAACAGCATCGCAACCCGCAGCCAGGGCACTTTCCACAATGTCCTCTTTGGTAGGTTGTTTAGTGTCTGAGAATGAATTGGGAAGTGCTTCAATACTTTTTACCACTTTATAGCCGATTTCTGAACCCCTTTCTGCCACATCCGTTTCAACTATTTTTTTTGCCTCCATATTCTGGGTATACGCAAAAACATATATAGACTTGTACGATTTGTCCTTCATTTTATCGGTATTCACCCATACGCCGGTTGACTTCTTGGAGGAAGTACAGGCAATTAAGCTTGCCGAAAAGAGCACTACTGCACTGAATTTAAAAAACTGACAAATATTCATATTGGATTTTTATTAATCTGGTTGTGAAAATAGCACTTCCAGTTCAAACTATTTACTCCAGTTAACCATTATGGATTGTACCTCCCTGGAATTGGTACCAATCATGATCCTGAATTCTCCGGGTTCCCAGTCGTATTTAAGATCGTAATTATAAAATTTAAGGTCTTCCGGAGTGATAAGAAAGGAAACTGTTTTAGACTCTCCGCCCTTTAAAGCAACTTTTTGGAAACCCTTCAATTCTTTTACTGGCCGGGTAACAGAGCCTACCATATCGCGGATATACAACTGAACAACCTCTTTGCCTTCGGTATTACTTGTGTTGGTAACTGTAACCGATGCGGTAAGAGGCTGATTCCCTTTCAGATTTTGGGTGCTTAACAGAATATTACTGTAAGTAAAATCGGCATAGCTCAGTCCGTATCCAAAAGGATATACCGGATCATTACTTACATCTAAATAGTTAGACTGGAATTTCTGGAACCAGTTTCCATTTAACGGACGGCCGGTATTTTTATGATTATAAAAAAGTGGAATCTGACCCACATTCTGTGGAAAGGTAGTAGAGAGTTTACCCGATGGATTCATGTCTCCGAACAAAACATCTGCAATGGCATACGCAGCTTCACTTCCTCCAAACCATACATTTAATATTGCAGGAACATTCTCCTGTTCCCATTTAAGCGTAAGTGGTCTTCCGGTGAATAACACCAGTACTACCGGCTTGCCTGTTTTTAACAACGCTTTTATTAACCGCTGTTGCACAGCAGGAATACCTATCTCCGATCTGCTGCTTGCTTCGCCGCTCATTTCAGCGCTTTCACCCACCGCAGCAATAATCACATCTGCCTGGGCCGCAATTGCTACGGCTTCTTTCAGGATAACTTCTTCCGGACGATCATCTCTTTTAAGCGATTTACCAAACATACCTGCTCTTTCTTCAAAGCCGGCATCATCATCCAGATTAGATCCTTTGGCATATACAATTTTTACTTTGTCACCTACCGTTTCTTTTAGCCCGGTTAACAAAGAAGTGGCTTTACTTAAATTAGCTGCAACACTCCAGGTGCCTCCCATATTTTCTTTATTGTCTGCCATCGGGCCTACCAATGCAATTGTTCCGCTCTTCTTCAGCGGCAATACTTTAAGTTGATTTTTGAGTAATACAAAACTCTGGGCGGCAATACTTCTTGCTTCCTTTCTGTTGGAAGCAGTAAATATTTCGGTCGACGCCCTTTGGGCATTGAGGTACCTGTATGGATCCTCGAACAATCCCAGTTTGTACTTTGCCTCGAGTATTTTACGACATGCTTCATTGATCCGTTCCAGCGAAACCTTTCCTTCTTTTAAGGATTTCTCTGAAGTAGACAGCAATCCTTCTGCCACCATATCCATATCCAAACCCGCCATAAGTGCTCTTGCCGAAACAGTTTGTAAATCCCCAATCCCATGATTGATCATTTCACTGACACCTGTATAATCTGACACTACCAGTCCTTTAAATCCCCATTGTTTTTTTAGCAGATCTGTCAGCAGCCATTTATTGGCAGTAGCAGGGATTCCGTCTATTTCATTAAAAGAAGCCATTACAGATCCTGCACCTGCTTCAACGCCTGCTTTATAGGGAGGAAGATATTCATTGTACATGCGTACCCTGCTCATGTCTGTGGTGCCATAATCTCTTCCGGCTTCCGCTGCACCATATAACGCATAATGCTTGATACAGGAAAGAAGTGTGTTATTTTTTGAAAGGTCATCGCCCTGGTATCCTTTAACCATTGCTCTGGCAATCTGAGATCCGAGGTATACATCTTCTCCGCTTCCTTCAGAAATTCTTCCCCATCGCGGATCACGGGCAATATCCACCATTGGAGAAAAAGTCCAATTTATACCATCCGAACTTGCTTCATTGGCAGCTATACGGGCACTTCGCTCTATAAGACCCATATCCCAGGTACAGCTTAGCCCTAAAGGAATAGGGAATACGGTTTCATATCCGTGTATAACATCCATACCAAACATTAATGGAATTTTCAGCCTGCTTTTTTCTACCGCAAGTTTCTGTACTTCCAGAATTTTAGCATAGGATTTTATATTGAACAGGCCGCCTACTTTACCCGCCACTATTTTCTTTGCAATATCAGTGCTGGCAGCAGATCCTGTAACAAAATCGTTGGAAGACGGCAGATTGAGCTGACCCAGCTTTTCGGCCAATGTCATTTTATTCATCAACTGATCAATGAATGTATTCATTTTAGTCTCCTGAGCGTCTATTGCCGGGGAAGCAAACAGCATCAGTATTGCAATCACAATTGTTTGTACTTGTTTCATTATTCAACATTTAGTATTTTAAATCTATCTGAAACCCCGTTTTCATTGATGGCCTCAATAGTATAATAATATTTTTTTTTCAGGTCCATCCCTTTAAACCAATATTCATTAGCGTCATGAACCATTATGCTATTGTATAATTTATCGGGAGCTGTTCCATAGTATATATTGTAAGCATAAGCATTATCTACAGGGCTCCATCTTATCCAGGCACTTCGCTTATCTTTCTCGGTACGCAATACCATCAATGTTTTAACTGCAGCGGGCTTCTCCCCATTGCCGTTTCCAAATACTCTAAGCCCGCTCAATGCAAATTTACCGGTTGCCATGTGAATATTTTCCATTTTTATGAATCTTGCAACCACTGCTTTTTCAAATTCAATATAATCATGCGGAACATCCCTTTTAGCGGCACTCTTATCCACGAGTATATTCCATTTTTTCCCATCCTCTGAATAATACAATTTGTACTGGTGATAAATATTTGTTTGCTTTCCCAGAAAAGCTGCATCCTGATCTGCATAATTAATTTGTATTGCCTGTATTGCAGAAAGATTACCCAGATCGGTCTGAATCCACTCTCCATTATTTCCGGTGGCTGCACTCCAATAGGTTTTCATGTTCTCATCAACTGCATTGTTGGAAGAATACCCACCAAACGTAGAAGAAACGGTAACTGGTTTTTTATAATTTAACAACATCCATCCGGAAAATCCGGGATTAAACTGAAGTGGATCTGCGTCCTTATCCCTGGTGGCAGGTAATGAATGCGGATAATCGCCAAATGCGGTATTGGCCCACATCACATCGTCTTTATCAAAGCCTGCAGGCCATATTCCGATTCTTCGCTCAAAATTATTTTTAACGGACAGCATGATGGTACTTACATGCCAGTATTTTCCCTGATTGTCCTGAAACGTGGCGCCATGTCCTGCGCCTCTGGCAAAACCACCCAGTTTAATACTTAAAGGGTCTGATTGCTCTGAGAAATTACCCAGAGGCTGATCACCTATGGTTACCCCATCTGCATACCCACTAAATTCAGTACCCGGAGCGCCATATTGCAGGTAATATTTTTTGTTATGTTTGGTAATCCACGCCCCTTCCATGAACGGATCCAGGAAAGTATTATCCATATGCTCACCAAAACGTTGCCATCCATAACGCCAGGGCTTTAAAAAGTGCATTTCCTTTCTTGTACCAACAGGCAGAAAGGTTTTTCTGTTTAACTCTACCCCATATAATGGATATACGTTACTACTACCATTGTACATATACAACTTTCCATCGTCATCTGTAAAAAAGGCAGGATCCCAGCCACCGATTTCAAAAGAATCTACCAAAGGCTTCCATTCATTGGCTTTTGGATTGGTACTCATCCAGAGAGTAAATTTACTGGTATAGGTAGACCCAAATACAATCATCGTATCCCCTACAATTCCTACAGCAGGTGCACAAAGCTCATCGTACCCTTCATTCCAGGGACGTAGAAATTTTTTGGAGATGAATTTCCAGTTGAGCATATCATTACTCCACCAGTATCCCCATTGGTTGGTACTGAATAAATAATAATCCCCTTTATAGTTAACTATAACAGGATCTGCTGTAGCCCTGTGCCTGCCCCATTCAGAAAAATTTGGAATGGGTGTAAATCCGTAATCAATATTTATAGGATTGCAATACGTTTTTTGCTGAGCGTAAATGTTGTTAAACCATGCGATACAAACTAAAAGAAGCAGAATGTTTTGTTGATTTTTACTCATAAACCATAGTTTTACCGGTCGGGTAATTATTACAGATAAGGTGCCGTAAATCCAAGATTTCTCATACCCCGTTTTACTTCCGGGCAACTCCCCAGAAGGTTCCATACCAGTTTAGAACGGTGATTTTCTATCATTATAATAACAGGGCCCTGGTCTATAGCCAGTGTTGATCCGGAAAACCAGCGTTCCTGCAAACTGAATGCATCCATAAAACCGTAATCACTCCATATTTTATTACCCAGTTTATAGTAAAAGAATTTCAGTGCCTGCATACTTTCTACAGGAGTATACGGAAAAGAGGATAAAGCAGCGGTAGGACTAATTACACCGATATCCGCTGATGGCTGATTCGCAGAATATCCATTGGGTATATCACTTGCCGTAAGTCCCCAGCAACTATTGCTGTAGCCAAAGAAGCCTTTTGGATTTTGCCTGCAATATTCATAATTAATTTTTGTATGATTAGTTACCTGTTGCTGATAATCTGCATACCGGTCTTTTAACCCATTCGGATTAATTCCCAGAAAAGAATAATGCGACCAGAACAATGGACCGCCAAACGAAGGGCCTAAAGGCAACAAATAATTATAAAATGTGTTTCCGGTTACCATCGATCCATTTCTGGCAAATCCTGTATGATAAACAACAGAAGGTATTGAATCTGTAGTGGATGAGGCAGCCATTAAATAGGTAACTAAACATTCATTCCATCCTTCAATTTTCATGTTCATTTGAAAGTTGAAATCCGGGCTCCAATGCCAGTATAAAACATGCTGGCCACCATTACGGAACCAGTTCCACTCCACTGCATTCCAAATGGTATTAATGTCATTACGCAGGTTGGTTTCAGCCAGATTAACCGCATCAAAATACTGACGCGCTGTTAACAATCCTGCCATCAGATATGAAGTTTCTACCAAATCTGCGCCATTGTCCTTTGCGCTGAATGCTATAGCTTTTCCAGTTGTACCATTGAGCCAGTGCGGAAATGCTCCATGAAATTTCTGGGCGGTATTTTTAAGAAACCCAACAATGGTTTGCATTCTGGCTAACCCCTGCGACCGGGTAATAAAATTTCTGTTTATCGCAACAGGAATAGACATTACACCAAATCCACTGCCACCAGACGTAACTATTTCGCCAGATGTATTTCTTTCACGTGCAAGTCCTGAAACAGGATGTGCGAAATTCCAGAAGTATCCGAATGTTTTTTTCTGAACAGTATCCAGTAATGCTTCGTCTGAGATAACCGTAAACTTATCAGAAGAATCGATCATTGTGGCAAATGCAAAATTTACCGGACCCGGCATGGTACCTTTATTTACAGACTTCAGGGTATTATCTGCATAAATCAGGTATTTGGTAAGATACTTTAATGGTACAGCAGGTGTACAAACTACTGTACTGTCGTTATTCTCATAAGTGAAATTAACAGCAAGTGTGTTATTCCCTGATTCGGAAAAACCAATTGCCTGCGCAACTGTAGTTCTGTCTACTGCGTTATTGAATCTGATTCGGGCAACTGTATGAACTGTAAAATTATAATTGGCACCGCCTGTAACTGTTGAATTATTCAGCGACGTGTTAACTACTGCCAGAGCAGTTGGCACGGGCGATGGTTCTATAGATGCAGAATTTACTTTTTTACCGCAAGCTCCCACTAAAAAAAGAGGCATAATATAAAAAGTAAAAATTACTGCTACGCGCATAAATAAAGTTGATTAAAAAATTAAAGTGGCAATAGAATGCGGTAATGCATTCATCTCAGCAGCCTTTCCATCAATCCACAGAAAATAAGGAATGCCCGTATTTTCATTGTTCATTACTATCACAACAGTTTTACCATCCTTATTTATAAAAGCAGTAGTAATCAGCTGACTGCGGCTTGCGCTGCTGCTAACACGTTTTGCACCGTTCTGTATGAATTTAGAAAAATGCCCGATATAATAGTAAGAATTGGTAAAAATCAATTCATCATTTCTCAGATCACCATGCACCGGTGCAAAACAAAAATTCTGCACGTGATTGGGGCCTCCGTTTTCATCCAGAACTATATTCCAATCTGTAAATCCTACCATTCCGTTATTGAAATCATTGATCATGGATAATCCATACCGCTCCCCCAAACCCCAGTTCTTTATTTTATTAAGATCAAACCGTTCTACACAACCCTCAGTAAAGAAAATTGGCTTGTCTGGAAAAGACTCATGAACTCTTTTGATATTCTCAAACATTGGCTGGCCACCACTCCAGTTCTCATACCAGTGGAAACCTATACCCCATATATATTTTGATGCAGCAGGATCGTTAAAATAGGTTTGCGCCCGCTGATAAATAAGGTCTCTGTTATGATCCCATGCAATGATCTTTTTACTGGCATACCCCGCCTTATGCATGGTTGGTCCTAAAAAGTTTTTTACGAAATCACGCTCTTCTTCGGCCGAAAAGATGCAGCTCTCCCACCTTTGTTTAGCCATTGGTTCATTCTGAACAGAAATACCCCAAACAGGCATTCCTTCCTGCTCATACGCTTTAATGAATTTTGTATAATAATTGGCCCAGCTTTGTGCATAAGCCGGTTTCAATTTACCTCCCTGCAACATACTATTATTGTCTTTCATCCAGGATGGAGGACTCCATGGGCTGGCATATAATTTTACTTTCCCGCCGGCAACAGCAGTGGCCTGTTTAATCATAGGGATCTTGAATTTTTTATCATGATCTATGGAAAAACTCGTCAATGCCTTATCTCCTTCTTTTACATAAGTGTACATATCACTGCTGAAGTCACAGCTGTTGATATTGGTTCTTATGATTGAATATCCAATACCTTTTTCTTGATCAAAATAAGCCGTCAACAAACGAGCCTGCTGAGGTTTGGATAATCTGGCAAATGTTTCTGCAGCCGCATCTGTAATAGCTGCGCCAACACCTATATAAGTCTGGTAGGTTTTTGATGGCTCAACAAAAACACATATTTGTGTTTCCATAGGCTGGCCCATTTCCTTAAATTCTACAGTACCGGTTTGAGTAAGCCGGAAATCAGTATTTTCTGCAGTTGTAAAAATTGTTACATTTTTACCGGCTACAGAAGTATTTACTACCTTTTTTACCTGTGCATTAATACCGTGCGTCAATAAAATAAAAAGCAGTGCTATAGATAAAATTCTGTTCATCATGTTGTACTATTTAATATTTTAAATAACAAAAGTGGCTACAGTGCCGGACTTCATCTGAGACTTTATCCAGCGACCATTTAAACGGATATTAACAGACTCTTCGCCTGAGCCATTATTCACTAATATAATTATTTTTTTCCCATCTGGTGTCAGGAATGCCACACTGTTAATATTTGCCGTTACCCCGCTCCCGATTCTTACCGATCCTGCCGGAACAAACTTAGCAGCATGGGCAATAATATAATATGCAACATTCCTCGTTACTGTTGAACCAAAAATGGTCAATGCCCCCTTGCACTCTGTACAACCACCTGCTGTATGCGGACCATAGGAAGGATCATTAGCGAGATTCCACTCCAGCGCAATTTTACTGTGGTTTCTCATAGAACCTATGATCACATTATTGGTATGCCATTGCAGATCACCACTGAAAGTACCGTTTTTACCGGTCCATTGTTCCGTGAAATAAAGTGCTTTATCGGGATGTGCGGAATGAACAACAGAAAGAGCAGAAATATCTCCTGTATAAAGATGAAATGCAGATCCATCAATATATTGTTTGGCCAGTGGGTCATTTAAAATGGAAATAGGATAGTTTGGATTGTCGCAGTTGTGATCCCAGATAATGATCCTGGTTTTAATGCCAGACTGCTGAAATAAGGGACCCAGATGGTTTTTAATAAAGTCTGCCTGCTGTAATGCACTCATCAGCATACTCGGGTTATTCCCTCCGTGCTGTGGTTCATTCTGAATGGTGATTGCATCAATGCCAATGCCCCTTTCCTGCATCTGCCGTATATATTTTACCAGGTATTTTGCATACAACCGGTAATACCGGGGCAAGAGGCTACCGCCAATACTGCTATTATTATCTTTCATCCAGGTTGGCGGACTCCAGGGGCTTCCCATTATTTTTAACGCAGGATTAATTGCCATTATCTGTTTTAGAACATGTACCAGTTCCAGTGTATCATAAGTAAGAGAAAATCCATTCAATGTTGTGTCAGTAGAACCTGCCGGCAAATCATTATAGCTGAAAACACTGCTACTTAAATCGGATGCTCCGATACTGATTCTGAGATAATTCACCCCAATTGATTTCTCCGTATTGCCGAATAACTCAGACAAAAGTGCGGATTTGGCAGTAACATCCATTTGATTAATCAGATAAGCACTGCCCCCTGTAAGTGTATACCCAAATCCATCCACAGACTGATAACGGGTTGCTGTATCTATATCAATAACCGGATATGTATTATTTACAGCACCACTGTTGATAGCAAGAGATTGTTTATTCAAGAGTAACGACTGATCTGCATGGGTAACCCAAACATTGATCGTTTCTCCATTCACAACAGCCTGATCCAATGCTCCGGTTTTGTCTTTACTGCAAAAGCAAAGTATTAAAGGAGAAATTATTAAAAGCACCGGTTTAAACATAGCTGAGAGTATTATCATGATATACAATATTATTGATAGAACAATAAAGTTCCATTGCTTCTGGCAATTACAAGTATTTGTTTATTACCTGCATACCTGATCCATTTAGCATCTCTTGCCTCTCCGTTGAATGCGGAAACCGAAGACCCTGTTTTAAATACTTTACTTGTTTTATCGAATGCAAAGAAAGTTGGCAGCAATGCATCATAGCGTCCTTCATAAGGGCTAACTCCATAAAAATTTCCTGCTCCCAAAAACCCTTTCGTGCCTGCCGAATTTAGTGTTGTAAATGAAAAAATGGGGGCCAGTTGCATTTCATCAGGCAATACCAATTGCTTAAACCCCCCTTTCTGGTCATTGATAAAGCAGGAAGAGCCTAAAGTTTCTGCCTTCAATTCGAGATAATCTTTAAAGAGATCATAGAACATGAATTGAACTGTTTTACCGGCAACTTCGTCATATTTCAAATACGCTTTTTTCAAAACAGGCAACGCTCTCTCCAGTTCATCTTTGGCAAGAAATGTATACTCTTTTCCATCAATCGTATAACACATTACCTGCTCCAGTGTACCATTATTATCAAAGTCTTTGACATATAGTTTTAGCGGTCCGTTTTTACCTGCATACAGTTTGGTATTATGTCCAAAATTACCTGCAAGTATATCTTCAAAGCCATCCCCATTAACATCTGCCGAAAAAATAGTTTGCCATAAGCCTGTAGATGACGGAATCTGTTGTTCGGTGAATTTCCCTTTCCGGTTAATGAACACTTTAACAGGCATCCATTCTCCTGCAATAACCAGATCACTCCAGCCATCTTTGTTAATATCTATAAATGCAGAGCTGGTAACCATTCCGGCATTCTCCAGCTTTATGATTGAAGGATTTGCAAACGAAAAAACAGCTTTGCCATTATTTACCAGTAAATAAGAAGGTTGAGGTATTCCATATTTTTTTGAATCAGCAATACCACTTACAAATAAATCCATGTCTCCGTCTTTATCAAAATCAGCAACACTAACAGATGATTTGTTTTTTAAAATAGTGGGAATAAGATTGTCTGCAGGGGTAAATTTCCCCTTGCCGTCATTCAGGTAAAAATGATCTGCCAAACCCGGATTACCATCATCATACTGATTTCCACCACTTACTACATACAGGTCGTCGGCGCCATCATTATTTGCATCAAAGAATACGGCATCCACTTTTTCGGCATGCAGAGACATTCCCGATCCGGGAAGTACAAAAGGAATAAATTTTCCTCCGGCAGATTGTATCATAATCACACCAGGTTGTTCTGATGCTCCACAAACAAAGAAGTCGTCTAACCCGTCTTTATTAACATCAGCAACTGCCAGTTTAGGGCCTCTGGTAGATAGCTGGTGGGGTATCAGGTATTGTCTGGTATAATCAAAAAAATCATTTTCGGTATGCTTCCAGTTTATACCAATCTGAGAAGTAATATCCTGCAACAGTGGTTTTGAGGGAGCAAAATACTGATCGTAATTGAAGCCACCTTTTGCATTTGACTGGTTCAGTAGTAACGTACCCGGCAATTGAATATTTTTTATAACCTGGTATTTCTGATCTGGCCAAACTACCAATATACTATCGGCAGTTTGAAGCTGATCCATGCCAAAGTGCAGAACCGGAGCCGATGCAGACTGGAATCCGCGGGTAAGCATTAATTGCTGGAATTGCATTTTGTTCTTAGAGAAAAGCCATGCTTTTGCACCAATACCGGATGTGTTTTTATTGTTTCCTTTAAAGGAAACCGTAAGAAAATTATTGTTAGTAGTGTTATTCTTTAAAATTACAGCCGGTTCATTTATAGGATTAATGACCAGATCCAGCTTGCCGTCATTGTTCAGATCAGCATAAGAAGCACCGGTATAAAACCCCTTCATCTTTCCGGTACCCCATTCGGCACTAACATCATTGAAATGCAGCTTACCGTCTCCTTTATATAAAAACGGATGTGAACTTCCATCCGGCATTTTCTCAATTGCTTCCTGATCAAATTGATCAGTTATATCTAGTCCCTTGTTAGCCTGCATAGCAGATATATACATCACATAGTCTAAATCAACCGGACGCTTTACAATTCCACTCGAAATAAACAGGTCTTTATTGCCATCATTATCAAAGTCTGCAAACAATGGGCTCCAGCTCCAGTCGGTTGCAGCAACACCACTCATTAATCCGGTTTCGCTGAAACTTATCCCATTCCCATTATTCCTTTGAAGATTATTTTTTGAATATTGCCGCTGAAACCCATTCATCTCCAGCTTTATTTTATAAATGTCCGGATTTTCATCACTACCATAGGTCTTTAGTGTTTTTTCATCGGGTGGAAGCATATCTACTGTAATCAGATCAAGCTGCCCGTCATTATTGTAATCTGCTACGTCATTACCCATACTGAATCTGCTGTAATGCCTGAAATGTGCTGCCCCTTCTTCTTTAAATGTGCCGTTTTTTTGGTTCACATAATAATAATCATTCTCATGAAAATCATTTCCAACATAAATATCATCCCAGCCGTCATTGTTCATGTCTGCAACTGCCAGCCCCAATCCATAGCCAAGATTACTCTGATAAATGCCGGCTGCTGCAGAAACATCAGTAAACTTTCCGGATAAATCAAGATCATTTCTGTAAAGCCTGTCTCCGGATAAAGAATCATATCTGCGTCGGCTGGTTGTATCTACTATATTGGAATGCGGACGATGCGACTGGTTTAAAATATAACAGTCAAGATCTCCATCATGATCAAAATCAAAAAAAGCGGATTGGGTACTAAAGCAGGAGATATTCAACCCGTATTCTGCAGATTTTTCTTTGAATAGCCCTTTGCCATCATTGATATATAATTCATTGTGCCCTTTTAATCCATATTTATTGCTAACAGTTGAAACATAAATGTCTAAAAAACCATCTGCATTCACATCAGCCATAGTCACACCCGAACACCAGTCGGAAAGCCCTTTCACACCAGCTTTTTCCGTAATATCTTCGAACTCAAAATCACCTTTGTTTAAATAAAGTTTGTTATTACCTCTTGAATTTGCGGTAAAATAAATATCTGTAAGACCATCGTTATTGATATCTCCGGTTGCAACTCCTCCTCCATTATAAAAATAGAGATAGTATAAAATACTCAATCCGTCTTTTTCTTTCAGTTTATTGGTAAAACTGATATTTGTTTTAGACGAAGACAAAGGGGTGAACATTGTTTTTTTATTGCCGCAGGATACTAATAATACCGCAACAATTAAAAGTGCCGGAACGGTCACCGAGAAAAATAATCGTTTATTAAACATAGTATACAGTTATAGTAAAAACAAAGGACTGACACATAATTGTTCAGCCCTTTGTTTTGAAATTACTACTTAAATTAAAACTACTTTTTGCCGTTAAACAAGGCCGAAACCTCTACTGCACTAAGCGCTTTACTATACAATCTGAACTGGTCCATTCCACCAGAATATGAACTAA
>CALPNW020000032.1 GCA_943325035.2 Sphingobacterium thalpophilum
ACCTGGATATTAATATGCCAACAGTTAAAACTGCACTGAACAATGGTAAACCAACCATGAACTTTGGGTTTGATGGACGTTATTACCGTAAGATCTACCGAAACTTCATCTGGGCCGGAAGAGTGTCAGCAGACTTCTCCTGGGGCTCTCAGAAACTCATTTATTATCTGGGTGGTGTAGACGGATGGATCGGGCCAAAGTTCAACAGCCAGAACGCACCTGCCGCCGATCAGACCTATGCATTCCAGACACTTGCTGTGAATATGCGCGGTTACAAGCAGAACATTGCCAATGGCAACAATGCATTTGTGATAAACAGTGAATTCCGGTTGCCCGTATTTTCTACATTAATAGACAAGCCGATCAATAATGCGTTTCTCCGCAATTTTCAATTGGTACAGTTCCTCGATTTAGGAACTGCATGGAACGGCAAGTACAATGGTATCAAACGTCCGGGAGATGTGTTTACCGATCCTAACTCATCGGTACTTGTTCGGGTAGATGCCGGAGGACTGGGTCCGTTTGCCGGGGGATATGGCTTTGGGGCAAGAAGTACACTGCTGGGTTATTTCCTGAAATTTGATGCAGCATGGCCAATGAAAGGTTTGTTTGTTGGAAAGCCAATGTATTATTTTGCATTGGGATTTGATTTTTAAACACAAGTACTGCATAAGGAACTACGTAAAAAAATCAACGCATAAAAGTGAACACATAAAAGTGAACACATAAAAAATCAACGCATCAAAATCAACACATAAAAAATCAACACATAAAAGTGAACACATAAAAAATCGACACATAAAAGTGAACACATAAAAAAGGGTAAACATAAATGGTTTACCCTTTTTTTATTATCTGGCCATATCTGTAATGCCTGGTTCAATTTCTTCTATAAGAACCGGTTCTCTGAGTTGAACCGGTTTTCGGGTAGCTTTTCTGGTTTGCATATTCAGCAGTTCTACACTAAAGGAGAATGCCATGGCAAAATAGACGTAGTTCTTCAGGTGCAGATCATGCGCTCCTTCTGCATTCCATCCTTCTACCAGCAATACAAATCCAATCATTACTAAAAAGGACAAGGCCAGCATTTTTAATGTTGGATGCTTATGGATAAAGGATGAAATTTTAGGACTGAATAAAAACATGATGATCATCGCAATCACTACTGCCGCAATCATCACTTCGAGGTGTTTGGCTGTTCCTCCTGCGGTGATAATACTGTCGAAACTGAATACGATATCAATGAGCATGATCTGTACAACTGCATTGCCAAAACTTAATTCCTTTTTTGGAATCCCTGCAGCGGCATCTTCTTCGCCTTCCAGCTTATGGTGTATTTCCCTTACAGTTTTGTATATCAGGAATAAACCGCCTACCAGCATTACCAGACTGGCCAGGTCAAAGCCCTTTCCCCATAAGCTGAAAACCGGAATGCCTTTTTGGGTTAACAACCAGCTTAAACAGAACAATAAAATGGTTCTTGAAATCATGCCTGTGATCATCCATACAAAACGGCCTTTGGGCTGCAATGCCTTTGGGAGCCTGTTTAAGATGATGCTCACAAAAATCACATTGTCTATGCCAAGTACAATTTCCAGTAAAGTGAGAACCAGAAAACTAATTAAACTTTCGGATGTAAAGAGATACGCCATTATGAGTGATTGAATTTAAAATAATTATTAATTGTATCGTTTTATTGATTGGCCAGATAGCTGCAGATATTTTTTACAATAGCCGGGCCTTCATAAACAAATCCGGTCCAGACCTGAACGAGCGCTGCACCATTATTTAATTTATCTGCTGCATCCTCTCCGGTAAATATTCCGCCACTGGCAATGATGGGCAGATTATTGCGGGAGTTTTTGGAGAGATAAGAAAGTACTTCGCCGGCACGGGCCTGTAAAGGTTTGCCGCTTAATCCACCCATTCCTATCTCTTCGCTTTTAGCAGCGGATGCTTTGCTTAACATTTGCCGGCTGGTAGTGGTGTTGGTAGCTACCAGTCCGCTCAGGTTAATCTCAAAAGACAGGTCCAGGATATCATCGAGTTGTTCATTGGTAAGGTCCGGCGCAATTTTCAGCAGCAATGGTTTTGGATTGGTCTTGCCGGCATTGTCGTGCTGTAATTCCCCGAAGATTTTTCTGAGTGCATCTTTCTCCTGTAATTCCCTC
The DNA here is from genome assembly GCA_943325035.2 of Sphingobacterium thalpophilum. Taxonomy (GTDB): domain Bacteria; phylum Bacteroidota; class Bacteroidia; order Chitinophagales; family Chitinophagaceae; genus Sediminibacterium. Next base: position 2,172 of record CALPNW020000032.1, read on the forward strand.
AGCCCGGGCGTATTGGGAGAACTCACATTCACCACAAAATAGTCTACTTCGTTGTGCAGTTCATTGAAACAGATCTTATAATCCTTCCAGGCATCTTCATTGGGAGTAAACTTGTTCTTGCCAATATTCCCCCCAATGACGAGGTCTCCCGGATACCTGCCACCTTTGGTGTCGTTCCAGTTGGCCAGTCTTTGCTTTACTGCCTGAACACCCTCATTGTTAAAACCCATTCTGTTGATGAGTGCCTGATCTGCCGGTAAACGGAACAAGCGGGGTTGCTCGTTTCCGGGCTGGGATTTTGGGGTAACCGTGCCTATTTCCACAAAACCAAAACCCAGGGCTTCCAGTTCATTCAGGTAAGCTGCATTTTTATCGAACCCTGCACCTAAACCTACCGGATTGGGAAATTTCAACCCGAAAACTTCTTTTTCGAGTTGGGTGGATGGAAATTGAAAACTGTTTCTGAGTAAACGGTCGGTTAAACCGATACTGCAGGCAGCTTTTAAACAACTCATCGAAAAATGGTGAACCGGTTCGGGTGGAAAACAAAACAGGATATTTCTGAGCAGCTTGTACAAAAGGTTAATTTTTGCAAAATTAGCTGGAATTAGCCAATTAAAGGACAGCGCCTCCCTTAATAAAATTTAGTTGCATAAACAACTTTTAATCATTTTTACTACATTTGGAGATAAAATACAATTTCATGCAGGAAGCATATATAGTAGCAGGTTACCGTACTGCTGTTACAAAGAGCAAGAAAGGTGGTTTCCGTTTTTTCAGATCAGATGATCTGGCGGTAGAAGTCATCAAAGGGTTAGTGGCATCTGTGCCTCAGCTGGATCTGAAAAGAGTGGATGATGTGATTGTAGGAAATGCGGTTCCGGAAGCCGAACAGGGCCTTCAGTTTGGCCGGATCATTGCTGCAAGGGCACTGGGTATTGAAGTGCCGGGTATTACCATCAACAGATATTGTGCAAGTGGCCTGGAAAGTATTGCCATGGCAACTGCCAAGATCAGAACCGGAATGGCCGATTGTATTATTGCCGGTGGTACCGAAAGCATGAGTCTGGTTCCTACTGCCGGCTGGAAAACAGTTCCTTCTTATGCCATTGCAAAAGATGAGCCTGATTTTTACCTGGGAATGGGATTAACTGCAGAAGCAGTGGCCAATGAATACAAAGTGTCCAGAGAAGACCAGGATCTGTTTGCCTATAACTCCCACCAGAAAGCCAAAGTGGCCATTGAAAGTGGTTTTTTTAAATCTGGAATTTTGCCGATAACGGTAGAAGAAACCTACGTGAATGAAATTGGCAAGAAAGCGGTTCGTTCCTATATAGTAGATACCGATGAAGGATTGAGAGCAGAAACAACCGTAGAAGGTTTGTCTAAACTGAAACCTGCTTTTTCTGTAACAGGAAGTGTAACTGCGGGTAACTCTTCTCAAACCAGTGACGGATCTTCTTTTGTTATTGTAATGAGCGAACGCATGGTTGTAGAGCTGGGCTTACAACCAATCGGAAGACTGGTCAACTGTGCTTCTGCCGGTGTTCATCCCCGGATCATGGGAATAGGTCCTGTAGCTGCAATACCAAAAGTACTGAAGCAGGCCAATATGAACCTGTCGGACATAGACCTGATAGAATTGAACGAGGCATTTGCTTCACAGTCTTTGGCGGTGATCAGGGAATTAGGCTTGAATCCGGATATCGTTAATATCAACGGGGGCGCTATTGCATTGGGTCATCCGCTGGGATGTACCGGGGCAAAACTCACCGTACAGGTACTCAATGACATGAAGCGACTGAATAAAAAATATGGTATTGTAAGTGCCTGTGTTGGTGGTGGACAAGGAATTGCCGGCATCATAGAAAACATGTAAGCACTTATTCAACAAACCTTTTAAAGCCCTGATCCGAAACCAACCGGATTGGGGCTTTTTCTTTAATATGAATCAGTTAAATCAATGATTTTTATCATATTTTATTTGTAAATTAAGGTTGAATTTTACATTAATCTTAATTGTATGAATACTATTATTCTTCCAACCGATTTTTCTACAACAGCTGCCAATGCAGCTGATTACGCCATGCATTTTGCCACCCAGATCAAGGCAAAGCGGATACTGCTATTTCATGCGTATGAACTTCCTGTGGCGCTGGATCCTTTAATGCCCGGTGTGCAGATGCTGGAACTGGATTCCTACAAAGAAGCAGCAAAATCCAATCTGGAGCGGTTTCGTTCAGATATGCTGGCCCGGTTCCCGGACAATCAATTAACAGTAGATACTGTTGTTGAATACGGATCCATTACCGGTGGACTGGAAATGATAGGAGCTTCCGAAAAAATAGAACTCATCGTTATGGGCATTACCGGGGGCGGAGCACTCGAAGAAACCCTGATTGGCAGCAACACCGTTTCTGTTGCCGGTGCAATGGGTGTACCGGTATTGATCATTCCCCCTAAAGCCCGTTTTGTAAAAGTGGAAAATATTATGCTTGCCTGTGATTTTGATCACCCGGACAAATACATTCCGGTTGATCTGATCAAAGAGCTGATCAATGACACCAAGGCCAAACTGATGGTGTTTAATGTTGAAGTGGATATCGAAGAATCCAATGCCAAATATCCTGCAAGCATTATGGGCGAAGGCTTTGCGGTACACACGTTGTTACAGGAGTTTCAACCCGAATACTTTTTTACCAAGAACAAGGAATATGTGGATGGCGTCAATGAGTTTGCAGACACACACAATGTAAGCATGATCATTTCTGTTCCAAAGCGGCACACTTTTTTTGAAAAATTATTCATCAGAAGCAGCACCAAGAAACTGGCATTCCATTCTCATGTGCCTTTACTGGTGGTTCATAAAAACTGATCAGCCTAAATATTTTCCAACGATTGGCATACGCCTTCCTACACCAAATGCTTTTGGTGAAATGCGTATGATGGGGCAGAACTGGTTTCGTTTATACTCATTATTGTTTACCATTTTCAAGGTACGGTCTACCAGGGCATTGTCAAATCCAAGGGCTTTGATTTCCGCAGGTCCCTTGCGCTTTTCAATATATTGATACAGTAGTTTATCGAGTATGGAATAGTCGGGTAAACTGTCGCTGTCTTTCTGGTTAGGACGCAGTTCTGCACTGGGAGCTTTGGCAATAATATTATTAGGAATGATTTCTCCGTTTCGGTTAATGTATTCAGCCAGTGCATAAACCTGCATTTTGTATAAGTCTCCCAATACACCTAATCCGCCTGCCATATCTCCGTATAATGTTCCGTAACCTGTAGCCAGTTCGCTTTTGTTAGAGGTATTGAGCAGTATGTATCCGAATTTATTGGAGATCGCCATCAGCAGATTGCCCCTGCTTCTGCTTTGAATATTTTCTTCTGCCAGCGAAAAGGGCAGATCATTGAATACGGGATGAAGTGTTTTTAAAAAACTTTCATACACGTCATCGATCCGGATGATATCGTAAGGGTTGTGGAGGTTCTTGCTCAGCTGAACAGCATCATCTACAGAATGTTCTGTTGAATAAGGCGAAGGCATCAGTATGGCCCTTACATTTTCTGCTCCCAGTGCTTCACAGGCAAGTACCAGTGTAACAGCAGAGTCTATTCCTCCGGAAGAACCCAGTATGGCTTTTTTGAATCCCATTTTGCTGAAATAATCGCGAATGCCCGATATCAGTGCACGATAGATCTGTTCAATATTCAGTTTTTCTTCGAGCGTTTCGGGCGTTAACTCTTTATCCGGCATTCTGCTGGCAGGTTCCAGTATGGGACCATTAATGGTTCCATCATCATTCAGGTCAACTTCTTCGAGAGCGTCTTCAAATAAAGGAAGTGCTTTGCAGAGATTGGCATTTTTGTCGAATACCAGGGACGCACCATCAAATACAATCTCTGTTTGACTGCCTACTGCATTGCAATAGAACAGGGGGATTTTGTATTTTAATACATTGGCTTTGATGACCGCTTTACGGTCTTCATCGTGGGTATAGTCGAACGGGGAAGCGCTCAGGTTGAGCATGATATCGGGTTGCTGGCTCATCAGCTGGTCCATCGGGCAGATGCGGTACAGCGGATTGTCTCCCAGATTCCAGATATCCTCACAGATGGTTACTGCCAGTTTTTTCCCTTTGAACGGAATGACATTCCATTCAAAGGCCGGTTCAAAATAGCGGTATTCATCGAATACATCATAAGTGGGCAGCAGGGTTTTATGGATCTCTGCTTTTATTTCATTCTCATATAAAAAATAGGCAGCATTAAAAAGGCCCTTGCCTTTGTGACGGCTGTTTCTGGAAGGGCTGCCAATCAGAACCCCAATAGTATCTGCATGTGCTTTGATCTTGTCTACAGCTGCGTTGCACTGGTCTATAAAGTCATTGAATTCCACAAAATCTCTGGCGGGGTAGCCGCAAACACTCATTTCACTGAATAAAATCAGTTCTCCGCCTGCTGCTTTAGCCGTTTCAATGGCCTCAATGATCTTATTGGTATTGTATTCGAAATTACCAATATGATAATTCTGCTGTGCAATAAAAATCTTCATGCAACAAATTTCACGAATTTAACAACATCATCACTATCCTTTCCGTTAATTCGCATATGAAGAATTTAATTTTAGCTGTTTTGCTGCTTGTTGGCCTGATTTCCTGTAAACAGGGCAGAAAGCTGCCGGATCTTTCCGGGGTGAAAGTGGATCTTGCCACCATCAGATTTGAAAAAGATTTTTTTGCAATGGATACCCTCCAAATAAACAGGTCTCTGGATGAACTCAATAAAAAATACCCCGGGTTTACCGCCGATTTTCTCTTCAATATAATGGGCAGTTCACCTGCATCTGCCCCTGATGATGTAAGCTCTTTTATCAGATCTTATCAATCCATTTATACCAACAGCCAGACTATTTTCGGTAATTTCAAGGAAGCTTCTGCTGAAGTGAAAAAGGGATTTCAGTACGTACACTATTATTTTCCGGTATATCCGCTTCCAAAAAAAATGGTCACTTTTATTGGCCCGATCAACAGTTATGGCTGCATCATCACCAATGATGCCATTGCTGTTGGACTGCAACTTTTTTTGGGTAAAGATCATCCTCTGTATTTGAGTGAACAGGGTCAATCCCTGTATCCTTCTTTCATTTCGCGCAGGTTCGATAAAGCATACATACCAGTGAACGCACTTCGCAATATTATTGAGGATATGTTCCCGGAAAAAAATGCAGGCCGGCCCCTGATAGAGCAAATGGTGGAATCGGGCAAACGGTTGTATCTGCTCGATCAGTTCCTTCCGGAATTACCCGATACTTTAAAGACCGGGTACACGAAACCCCAGCTGGAAGACTGTTTCAGCAATGAAAAGAATATCTGGAGTATGTTTATTCAGAATGATTTATTGTATAAATCCGACCCTCAGTTAACCCGTGATTTTATGAATGATGCGCCTTCTACGCAAATGTTGGGTGAGGGGTCTCCCGGAAATATCGGGCAGTTTACCGGATGGCAGATCGTAAAAAAATGGATGGACATTCATCCGGAGACAACACTTAAAGCCTTGATGGATAAAGATCCTGCTGTATTGTTCAGCGAGGCAAAATACAAGCCGTCTTAAGGGCAGGCAAAAAATCAATTGAGCTTGGAGGGTGCAATCAGATCAAACGAAGGAATATTTACGGAAAATAATTGTTTGCTGTTTTCGTTCTCCATCTGATAACTGCCATGCATTTTACCCATCTCTGTCTTCAGGTTACAGCCACTTACGTACTGGTAATTTTCTCCGGGAAGTAATATGGGTTGAACACCTACCACCCCTTCACCCTCCACTTCGCGGTTTTCTGCATTGCTGTCGAAAATGAACCAGTGTCTTCTGATTAATTTAACAGTGAACTTGTTGTGATTTTCTATGGTGATGCGGTAAGCAAACATGTATTCCCCCTTTAGCGGATTGCTGTAATCGGCCTGGTAGAAAGTTTCTACAGTAATTTCTATGCCCTCTGAGATTTTTGAGATCATTGATACGGGGGTTGTGTAAAGTAAAAATAAGCAATTATGCCATTCGTTAAGTGGCTTTTTAGGAATAATTCACAGGATTTAACAACAAAATTGGCAGGCCTGCTCTTACCTTTGCAGCACTTAAAAATGAACAATTATGACTAAAATTGCTGTTGCAAAAGGAGATGGGATAGGTCCGGAAATCATGGACGTTGTACTAAACATTTTTAATGCGGCCAAAGTGCCTCTGGAGTATGATTTTGTGGATATGGGGAAATGGGTTTTTGACAAGGGGTATAGTAATGGTATGACCCCCGAAGCACAGGAAACAATAGAGTCTCTGGGAATTCTGTTTAAAGGACCTATGGAAACCCCCAAAGGGAAGGGCGTTAAAAGTGTAAATGTAACTGCCCGTAAAACCTGGAATACCTACGCTAATAAAAGAACTTTTCAGACCCTTCATGGGGTAGATACTGTATTCAGTAAGGCAGGTATTCCGATTGATATTACCATTGTACGTGAAAATATAGAGGATACCTACGGAGGTATTGAGCACATGATCACCAATGACGTAGCACTCAGCCGTCGTTTTATTACCCGTCCGGGCAGTATGCAGGTAATAAAATATGCTTTTGAAATGGCCAGAAAAAAAGGAGCCAGGAGAATTACCTGCGGACACAAGGCCAATATCATGAAAATTACGGATGGCTTATTCCTGGAAGTATTTTATGAAATAGCCAAAGATTATCCCGAACTGAATGCAGATGATATAATTGTGGATGATCTCTGTATGAAACTGGTCAGCAAACCTGATTTATTTGACGTAGTGGTGCTTACCAATTTACAGGGAGATATTGTGAGTGACCTTTGTGCCGGACTGATTGGTGGGCTTGGCTTTGCGCCTTCTGCCAACATCGGCGACCACATCTCTATTTTTGAAGCAGTACATGGTACGGCTCCGGATATCGCCGGAAAAAACATGGCCAATCCTACTGCTCTTTTATTGAGCGGCATTGGTATGTTGCGTCATCTGGGATTAATGGAAACATCGGCAATGATAGAAAATGCGCTTTTATATACACTGGAAAACGGGCAGCACACCGGTGACTTTGGCGATAAAGACTCTAAGCCTTTGAGTACATCTGAATTTGCCCAGGCCATTATCAACAATTTTGGCAAAGAGCCCCACCATAATCCTAAGCCCATTCTGGACAATCACTACGTGACCCCAACCAATTTCAAGCTGGAATACAATCCAATGCTGGAAACTATTGACAATAATGAAGAGTATATTGTAGGGGTAGATATGTTCATTGAAAGCAATGAACAGCCTGTACAGGTTGCAGAAAAATGCCTGAAACACACGATGGATCTGTTTAAACTGGTTACCATCAGCAATCGGGGTACCCAGGTTTGGCCCAAAGGTTCGGTATTCACTAATCTGGTAAATCAATACCGCTGTCGCTTTGAAAGTATTGGAGATGTGCCGGTTACGCAAACCGATATTCTGGAATTATACAGGCACCTGATGGCAGACTTTAAAATCTGTTCTACAGAAGTGCTGAATATGTGGGGTACCAAAAAGGCTTACAGCCTTGCCCAGGGTCAATAATTCAGCTAAATAAGGAGTTTTAATAATCCCGAAAAGGCCGGTGCGCAGCAATTTACTGCGGATCGGCCTTTTTTCATTCAATGAAGGTGCAACCAAGTTGATTTTTACCGTAATTTCACGGCTCATTTAAAGCATACAAAGAAGATGGCGGAAGTGATATTAATGCCCCGTTTAAGTGATACAATGACAGAAGGTGTAATTGCTGCATGGCATAAACATGTTGGGGATCAGGTAAAGAAAGGCGATTTACTGGCTGAAATAGAAACCGATAAAGCCACCATGGAACTGGAAAGTTACCAGGATGGCGTTTTATTGCATATTGGCACACCGGATGGCGGAAAGCTTCAGGTAAACGATCTGCTGGCCATATTCGGCCAACAGGGAGAAGATATCAGCGAACTGGTTAAAATACACAGTGGCGGCGGATCTGCTCAGTCTGCAGTAGCAGTGGAACCAGCAGCTGTAGCAGTAGCTCCTGTTGCCGAAGCACCTGCCGTTGCAGCGCCTGTTCAGGCAAGCGCCGCCATTGATGTTACAGCAATGGATGAAGTGGTACTGATGCCACGTTTAAGTGATACTATGACCGAAGGGGTAATAGCCGGATGGAATAAGAATATTGGAGATACTGTAAAGAAAGGGGATGTGCTGGCCGATATCGAAACCGATAAAGCCACCATGGAACTGGAAAGTTACAAGGACGGAATTTTATTGTACCAGGGGGCAAAAGCCGGTGAGAAAATTTTAGTGAACGACCTTCTTTGCATTATTGGTAAAGAAGGTTTGGATGTTGCATCTATTGTTGCCGCTGTTAAATCGGGTGCGCAATCTACCGCTGCTGCAACCGCGGCCCCAGCCGCTGCTCAGCCTGCGGCTGAGCGTGCAGCTAACGCTGCACCGGTTGCAAGCGTACCATCTGCTCCATCCGCTCCGGCTCCGGTTGCTTCGCAGCAAACCGTAGTAAATGAAGGACGGATTCTGGCTTCACCACTGGCCAAAAAACTGGCCGAAGAAAAAGGAATTGACCTTAAATATGTAAAGGGATCTGCAGACAATGGCAGAATTACCAAAACAGATGTAGATAATTATGTTCCTGCTACCGTGGCTGCAACAGCAGTTGCTGCGGCAGGTAAACCTGCTGCTCAGTCGGCTACAGCAAAACAGGCTGTTACCGGACAGGTGAGCTTTACCGATGTACCTGTTTCTCAGATGCGTAAAGTGATCGCCAGGCGTTTAAGTGAGAGCCTGTTTACTGCTCCCCATTTTTACCTGACCATGAGCATAGACATGGATGCAGCCATTGCAGCCCGTGCCAAAATGAATGAAGTAGCGGCTGTAAAAGTCAGTTTCAATGACCTGGTGTTAAAAGCAACAGCAATGGCGCTGAAACAACATCCAAAAGTGAACAGCAGCTGGATGGGCGATTTTATCCGTTACAACGATCACATCAATATCGGCGTAGCTGTTGCAGTAGAAGAGGGCTTGCTGGTACCGGTGGTTCGTTTTGCTGATGCAAAATCACTGAGCCAGATCGGTGCCGAAGTAAAAGAATACGCACAAAAAGCAAAAGATAAAAAACTGCAGCCATCCGATTGGGAAGGAAGCACATTCACTATTTCCAACCTGGGTATGTTTGGCATAGACCAGTTCACTGCTATTATTAATCCACCAGATGCCTGTATACTGGCAGTGGGTGGAATCTCCCAGGAGCCTGTTGTTAAAAAAGGACAGGTAGTAGCCGGAAATGTGATGAAAGTTACCCTTAGCTGCGATCACCGCGTGGTGGATGGTGCTACAGGTGCTGCATTCTTGCAAACACTCAAACAATTACTCGAAGAGCCGGTAAGAATGCTGGTTTAATGCAGCATTTCTTCTTGCAGTAACTATACTAAAAAGGCAGCCATTTTTACTTGGCTGCCTTTCTTTTTTTCAGTGATGGATTTATTCGAAGTCGCAGCCAATAGGTGCGCCCGGAGGAATCTCTTTGTGAACCGGTAAAGCAATTTCCTTTGGTTTGCTGATCCGTTCAACAGCGTAGAGGTAGTGCGATTTATCCGTTGCTGTTTTACTCAGCTGCTCTGCATATTTTTTAAGTGATTGCAGGCGTTCAAAACAAATGGCTTTTACGGCATAAGTGCTTTGTTCGCTCTGGCTGAGACCAAGCATCCAGGTGATGACCATTTGCTGTGTCTGCAATTGTACTGCACCCTTCAATCCCTTTTCAGGAGCGGATTTCCAGGTAGTATTGATGACTGCATCCAATACGTCGTCCCATCCAATGGTTCCGGCCCTTGCCTTTAATTGTACCAGTCTGTTGGCTCTTTCTGTATTAAAAATAAAACTGAGCTGAAAATTGGTCAGTGCTTCTGCCGCAGACAAGGCATCAAAACTCATTCCCGTTCTTTTGGCAAATAATTCCCCTACACCATAATACATGGGGGGTCTCGGAGAAATAATACCTACTATATTTTCGGGCAAAGTCAGTACGCCGGGAGATAAACAATTCAGCACCGCTTTTAAAGCAGCTTGCTGAGTGGCATTGGGTAAAACAGCAGGAGTCGTTTGTTTGTCTCCGCGAACATTATAGGTATAGTTGATGCCGCCAATCAACTTGGATGCAGCTTCTACCTGATAGCGGTGATAGTTGTATACGGGTACCAGCACATCTTCCAGTTTGCTCATGGGTGTATTGTTGCGGATCGTATTTTCTGAAAACTGATCAATGGCTTTTTGCCTTACTGCCAGTACATTCTTTAATTCGGCAACTACATCTGTTCCATTGTCCCATAAATGGGCATTGGGATGAAAACCACCGGCTGCTCTTGCATCAGCATCTGCAATAAACTGTAATCCTTTCTGGTAATTTTCTTCCAGTATTTTATTCAGTGCATTGTCTTCATTCGTTCCCGCAGGAAAATCGGCATAGCCATACAGGATAGCTCTTTTGTCCCATGCACCAATTTCGTTGGTATATAATTTAGAAAAATCGTTCTGCCCTTTTTCATTTACAAACACATTCGGATGCGGATAGTCCATAACCGAAGCACGGTCATTTACGCTGGATGCATAATTGTGTTGCAGGCCCAGTGTATGTCCTATTTCGTGCGCCGATAATTGTCTGAGCCTCTGCAATGCAGCCAACCGCATGGTTTCCGGAACAGGCTTGCCATTTTCGAATGGAGCCAGTAATCCGGTAAAAATCAGGTAGTCCTGACGTACCCTTAATGAACCAAGTGTTACCTGTCCTTTAATGATTTCTCCGGTTCTTGGGTCGGTAACAGATGAACCATAGCTCCATCCTCTGGTAGAACGATGAACCCAGTTGATCATATTATAACGGATATCCATCGGGTCTGCAGAATCCGGTAATACTTTTACGGTAAATGCATTTTTAAATCCGGCAGCTTCATAAGCCTGGTTCCACCATTTACCGCCATCCAGCAGTGCAGACCTGATGGGCTCGGGTGTTCCGTTATCCAGATAATATACAATGGGTTCTACCGCTTCACTGATGGCTGCAGAAGGATCTTTTTTAGCAAGTCGATGACGGGAGATATACATTTTTTCGATGGGTTCGCTGAAGTCGCTGCTGTAATCGAAAAAACTGATACCAAAATAACCGCTCCGTATGTCGTATTTACGGGGCTTGTAGTTATTGTCGGGCAATTCCACCAAAGAATGGTGCATGCGAAGTGTAATAGCCTCTGCAGAAGGGGTAACACTACTCACAAACCGGCCGGCATCTGCACCACCGGTAAAAGTAATGGATGCTTCGAACTCGGAGTTTTTAGGAAAGTTTTTGGTGTTGGCCATATAAATCACCGAGCGCGGTTCACTCAATGTGTAGGAACCCTGCTTCATGTTCCTGATCCTGTCGGCAGCACCATGTGCATCTCTGAGCAGGAAAGGAGTGAAGTCTATCAAAATCTGGTCATTTTCTTCTTCGTCAATGGCAAATCCGGCAATGGTAGACTGTGCAAAAGACTCTCTGACTGCTTTTTGTTCTTTCAGATCTGCCGATAATGCCCTGTAATCGTAGTTGGGCTGAACGAGTAATAATTTCTTTCCGGTTTTATGAAAGGAAACAATTCTTGTATCGCCTATCTGGCCTCTGTCTAAGCCTATATCATTGGATCCTAGTCCGGCGGGAAGCGAGTTTACATATAAAAATTCCTGGTCCAGTTTATTCACCAGCAACCATAGTTTGCCACTGGAAGCATCCCACCAAAAGGGGAAGTATCCATCATAGCGTTTCATGTTTTTTGTTTTTTCGGCAATCTTTGAAGTAGTCTGTGCGGAAACACAGTAACTAAAAATGGTACAGATAGCAATGAGTAAAATTCGCATACAAATTGGGGTTTAATGAGGCAGGTTCAGGCTTTGTACCCGGCTGGTTTAAAGATATTGAAAAACAGGGGCAAATAAAAAACCCTGTTGGTTAGAACAGGGTTTTAAATATAGAGCAGTTGCTTTTAGCTATTAGACTCAGAAGCTGGTGCTTCAGGAGTAAACATTGTTGGTATTTCTTCTGGTGCCGGAGTGGTTTCTACCACTGGAGCAGGAGCTGCAACTGGTGTAGCTGCCGGCTTTTTCTTAGCTGCCGGTTTTTTCTTTACAATTGGTTTAGCCACTACAACCGGAGCTGAAACTGGCTTGGCAATTGGTTTTTTAGCAACCACTTTTTTAGCAGCTGGCTTTGCAACTGGCTTTGCTGCAGGTTTAACAGCTGCTTTAGGAGCTGCTTTTTTAGCTACCGGTTTTTTGGCAACCACTTTTTTGGCCACTGCTTTTTTGGCCACTGCTTTTTTAGCGGCTGGCTTGGCTGCGGGTTTAACTGCTTTTTTAGGAGCTGCTTTTTTAGCTACCGGTTTTTTGGCAACTACTTTTTTTGCGGCTGGCTTAGCTGCGGGTTTAACTGCTTTTTTAGGAGCTGCTTTTTTAGCTACCGGTTTTTTGGCAACCACTTTCTTAGCGGCTGGCTTGGCTACTGGTTTAACTGCTTTTTTAGGAGCTGCTTTCTTAGCTACCGGTTTTTTGGCCACTGCTTTTTTAGCGGCTGGTTTTGCTGCTTTTTTAGGAGCTGCTTTCTTTATTGCTTTTTTAGGAGCAGGCTTAGCTGCTTTCTTAGGGGCTGTTTTTTTGGCTGCTGCTTTTACTGGAGCTGCTTTTTTAACGGCTTTCTTTTTACTTGCTTTTGCCATGATGGTGTTAGTTTGTGTGTTAAAGTTGAAAAAAAAGTAAGTTAGAATATTATTTTTAAAACTGGTGATATTATCGTGAATTTGTCAAAACAGTTGGTTGATTTTTACTGCTTTATTTTTTCCTGGTTTTGCTGTATCCGTTTTTGGTTAGCCACAGAAATATTTTGTCGCGTTGGTCGCCCTGTACAATTGCTTCGCCGTCTTTGGCACTTCCACCTGTTCCGCAAAAATTCCGCAGGCTCTTTGCCAGTATTTCCAGATCGGGTTCCTGTCCGGAAAATCCGGTAATCAGGGTTACGGTTTTGCCACCCCTTCGCTTATTATCAAGCTGTATCAGGAGTTTTTGATCGGCAGGCAGTAAGGTCACCACCGATTGTTTCTCCGATTCATTGAACTTGAAATCCGGGTTGGTACTGTAAACAAATCCCAATTGATCTGCTTTGTTCTTTTTACTCATAAACCTTCTTTTGGCAAAATAAGAGAAATGGCAGTTCCTTTTTCAATCTCACTTTCCACTTTTAATTCACAGTTGTTTGCAGTTGCAAACTCACTGCATATCAGTAAACCCAGTTCTGTTCCTTTTTCCTTTTGGGTACCCGGTGTGGTAAAATGCGTTTTTTTATTGAAGAGCTTGCCCAACTGTTCCTGTGTCATTCCAACTCCATTATCGGTAACTTTTAAAACTGCTTTCTGGGCTGTGCCGGTTGAACTGAGATCTATTGATCCGTTTTTCCGGGTAAACTTTACGGCATTCAGCAGCAGATTCCGGATGATAATATCTATCTGATGTTTATCTGCAAACACAAACGTGTTCTCGGTAACAACAGAAGTAAGGGTGATATTTTTTTGTGCGGCAAGTGCATATAAAAACCAGATATTATTCTTTGTAAGCGCGGATAAATCAAAAACCGACCGCTGTGGCTCAATGATCCCTTTCATTTGTGATTTCGCCCAAACAAGCAGATTGTCTAATGTAAAACTCAGGATATTCAGCTGTTTTTCCAGACTCAACTTGATATAATTAAACAGTTCCGGTTCAATAGACTCTCTGTCCAGCAATGGCAGTGCAGAAGTAAGTGCAGCAATGGAAAAATCGAACCCTTCATAGAAGGCGCCCTTTTTATAATAGATCCAGCTTATGTTATTTAATGTAATGCCCAGTGCAACAGCGTCTTTTGATTTTGTAGCCAGCACTAAGGCCTCTTTTGCAAATTTCAATGCTTCGTCTGTACTGGTATTCAATGCATCCTCAGATAATTCATTCAATAATCGGATCCTAACCGAATCTGCTGGAGTTTTGTCAAGCAGTTGCACCAGACTATCCCTCCGGGCAGTTTGTGCCGGAAGAGTGGTGGTGAACAGTAATAAAAACAGGGGGACTAGGAACTTGAAAAGCCGGGTTTTAATAGAGGGCATATGTCCAAAATAAGCAGCTGAAAGGTACAAATAAAAGGGGGCAATAAAAGGGGCGTATAAATAATCGGCAATGAAGGGTTATTGCAGAACGGCTTTTAAGCTTAGATCCAGGCTTTGAGCCTGATGGATGAGCCCTCCCACACTAATATAATCTACTCCGGTAGCCGCGTAACCTGCGATGTTCTGAAGGTTGATTCCGCCACTGGCCTCGGTTTCAAATTTTCCGTCAATGATTCCCAAAGCTTCTGTAATCAGTTCCGGAGAAAAATTATCGAGCATAATCCGGAACACTTTGCCCAAACCCATGTTGCAAACTGTTTTCACGTCTTCCAATGTCCTTGTTTCCACTTCAATTTTAAGGGGCTGTGGCAAGGCGGCAGAATAGCTGTATGCTTTGTTGATGGCTTTATCTATGCCGCCACAATAATCAATATGATTATCCTTTAGCATGATCATGTCGTATAACCCAAAACGGTGGTTCGTTCCACCACCAATTCTTACCGCCTCTTTTTCCAGCAGTCTGAAGTTTGGGGTGGTCTTTCTGGTATCAAGCAGCCTGGTCGGGTAATTTTCGAGTTGTTTACAATACGCCCGGGTAAGGGTAGCAATTCCAGACATGCGTTGCATACAGTTCAATACCAGTCGTTCCCCCTTTAAAATGGTATGAACGGCGGCTTCCACTTCAAAAGCGGATCCACCCAAAAACATAGGGTCTCCATCTTTCATGAAAGCCTGAAAACGGCATCCGGGTTCCAGTTGCTGAAAAATTTTCTGTGCAACAGATACGCCAGCTAAAATACCGGCTTCCTTGATTTTAAGGACAGCTTTGCCCTGTTGGTTTGCAGGAATACAACTGAGCGTAGAATGGTCGCCTTCTCCGATGTCCTCTATGAGGGCAGATACAACAAGCTTTTGTAATGATTCATCAAAGTTCATCAACTGATGCGTATGGTTATGATCTGAAGTTTAGCAACTTTCTGTTTCATCTGAATAGTAATATTATAACTGGCACTGCCGGTAGTTAGTTTTCCGATCAGATAAGCGAGTGTTCCTTTACCTCCGTCCGACACTTTTTCGAATCCTCTGATGCTGTTTTCAGCAAAAAAAGCCTTTAGAGCAATTGCAGCCTGATTTTTGCTCATATTTTTTACTTCATCCTTGTTCAGCAGTTTCAGGTCTACGAAATCATCGAAATGTTTTGCAATTTCCTCTACATTGGCTGTTTTAAAGGATTGAACAACACTTTCTGTTTCGGACTGTGCCATTACTGAAAGGCCCAGACCAACAAACAGCAGTGATAATAAAAATCTTTGCATAATAAAAGTTTTCGTTTGAATACTTGCGAAAAACATGCCAAATTTGAATAATACAGGGTATCGTATAAATGTACGGTCAAAACCTTAATTTTTAACAGTATAGTCTATCAATATGAGTAAAAAAGTAATACTGATCATCATGGATGGTTGGGGACTCGGGAAAATTAAATCGGCAGATGCCATCCAGCATGCCCATACGCCTTTTGTAAGTTCATTGTACAATACCTATCCCAATACAACACTTATCACTTGTGGTGAAGAGGTTGGATTGCCGGAAGGACAAATGGGTAACAGTGAAGTAGGACACCTGAACCTGGGTGCCGGCAGAATTGTTTACCAGGAACTGCAGCGCATCAATGTGGCCATCAAAACCGGTGAATTTGCTAAAAATGAAATATTGCTGAATGCAATCCGTTTTGCAAAAAAATACCATAAAAAATTACACCTCCTGGGGTTGGTGAGTGATGGTGGAGTGCATTCCCATACCAGTCATTTAAATGCAATTTTTTCTGTGTGTATGCAGGAAGGGTTAACCGATGTTTTCTTACATGCGTTTACTGATGGCAGAGATACAGATCCTAAAAGTGGACTGGCATACCTTGCTTCCGTTGAAGCACATATGAAACTGACAACCGGCAAGATTGCAACAGTTTGCGGCCGTTACTATGCAATGGACAGGGATAAGCGCTGGGAGCGGGTTAAGCTGGCTTATGATTGCATGGTTCATGCAAAAGGCAATACTGCCTTAACGGCCGCGCAGGCTATACAGGCATCTTATGATGCAGGAAAAACCGATGAATTTGTTTTGCCTACTGTAATAGTGGATGAGCAGGGGTTACCAACTGCCACCATAGAAGATGGGGATGTAGCTATCTGCTTTAATTTCCGTACAGACCGTTGCCGCGAAATAACAGAAGTACTTACCCAGTCCGACTTTCCTGAATTTGACATGAAAGAACTGGACCTGCATTATACAACCATGACTGTGTATGATCATAAGTTTAAACAGGTTAATGCCATTTTTGAAAATGACAATCTGAACAATACCCTGGGTGAAGTACTGGCCAGCCACGGCAAAAAACAAATCCGTATTGCTGAAACAGAAAAATACCCGCACGTGTCTTTCTTCTTCAGCGGAGGAAGAGAAGAACCATTTGCCGGAGAAAGCAGGATCATGGTTCCTTCACCCAAAGTGGCAACCTATGATTTGCAGCCCGAAATGAGTGCAAGAGAAATTACTGCCAAGCTGTTGCCCGAAATAGCCGGCGAATCAGCAGATTTTGTTTGCCTGAATTTTGCCAATGCAGACATGGTTGGGCATACTGGTATTTTTTCTGCAGTAGTAAAAGCGGTTGAAACAGTAGATGATTGTGTACAACAAATTGTTACAGAAGCACTGAAGCATGACTATACAATATTTCTTACAGCCGATCATGGCAATGCAGACTTTCTGATCAACGAAGACGGAACTCCCAATACAGCCCATTCATTGAATCCTGTTCCGCTGTTTATTATTGATAAAGATTGGCATGGACCGGTAAATAGTGGTAAATTGGGGGATATAGCCCCTACCATCCTTACTATGATGGCATTGCCTATACCGGCAGATATGACGGGAAATATTTTAATTAACCTATAAATATTCTTTATGCAAATGCTCAAAAGAATTGGACTGGTTGTGTTAGTGCTGTTTGTGCTGATTCAATTTTACCGTCCG
>CALPNW020000033.1 GCA_943325035.2 Sphingobacterium thalpophilum
TAAAAGACGGGATTGTAGTGGTAAAGAAAAGAGCCGTTCTGCCAGATGGATTTGTGATTTAATTATTCTGATTACCATTTTTTTTAAAAAATCCTTCCAAATAGGATTATTATTGGCAGATATTACATTGTGTAAATCTAACACATCCAACAGTTGGAGATAAAAACGATTGCTATGGCTTCATCTACCTCAAAGCCTGCTTTTGCAGGGAATACGCCTAAACCACGGTTGAGTTTAGCGCAAATATTTTTCATGAGCTTTGGATTTCTGGGTATCCAGTTTGGTTTTGCCCTGCAGAACGGAAACACCAGCAGAATACTGCGTTCCTTTGGTGCCGACGTAGAGCAGTTGCCGATGTTCTGGATTGTAGCTCCGCTGGTGGGTATGATTGTTCAGCCACTGATAGGTCATTACAGTGACAGAACCTGGAATAAATTAGGCAGACGGAAACCTTACTTTTTAACAGGGGCACTGCTCTCTTCTGCGGCACTGATATTTCTGCCCAACTCAGGTGCTATATCTTCTATTGTTCCTGCTTTGTGGATTGGTGCAGGCATGGTGATGATCATGGATGCATCATTTAATGTTGCGATGGAACCATTTCGTGCATTGGTAGCAGATAATCTGCCCGATACACAAAGAACAAGCGGCTTTGCCGTACAAACGTTTTTAATAGGAGTAGGCGCTGTTGCCGGTTCTGAACTCCCGTCTATACTGGCCAGAAACGGATTTTCGCAGGAAGCTGGCGCCACAGGGGTTGCAGACAATATCCGGTATGCCTTTTATATTGGTGCGGCAGTTTTTGTAGTGGCTATTTTAGTAACGGTATTCTTGTCTAAGGAATATCCTCCTGCAGAATATGAAAAATACCATGGTTCCAATGAAGAAGCACAGAAAGCAGGTTTGAGTGAAATATTCAAGGACTTTGGCCGAATGCCAAGAACCATGAAGCAGCTTGGTCTCGTGCAGTTTTTCTCGTGGTTTGCCTTATTCAGTATGTGGGTTTTCACCACAGACGCCGTTGCAACGCACGTGTATGGATTGTCGGGTGATTATGCAAAATCAGTAGAGTACAACAGTGCAGGAAATTATGTAAGCTCCGCGTTTGGAACTTATAATCTGGTAGCAGCCATTTATGCTTTATGTATTCCTTTTGTAGCTAAATACCTTGGCAGAAAAGGTACACATGCATTCTCACTGATTGCAGGCGGAGTTGGGTTGATCTCTATTTATTTTATCAAAGATCCTGCAATGCTTACTTATTCTATGATTGGTGTAGGGCTCGCCTGGGCCAGTATTCTTGCTATGCCATATGTAATATTGTCTGGTTCAATTCCTCCGGGTAAGCTGGGTATTTATATGGGTATTTTTAATTTCTTCATCACCCTTCCCCAGATTATCAATGGAATTTGCGGGGGGTGGATTGTGAAATATATTTATGGTGGTCAACCCATTTATGCTATAGTGCTGGCGGGCTTCTTCATGTTATGTGCTGCAGTAAGTGTTTTGTTTGTTTATGATGAAGGCGCTGTTAAAATAAAACTGGAAAAAAGGTAAAATAATCAATATGAAAAAGTTTGGATGCCTGAGTCTCCTGATGCTATTACTGATTACTGCAAATGCACAGTATGCAAGTCTTTACCCAACCGGCTGGTTCACCGGAATGAAGTGGAACAAGGTGCAGGTGATGGTAAAAGGAGAATACGAAGGATTTAAAAAAGAGAAGGTAAGGATCAATTACCCGGGTGTTCAGTTACAAAAAATTCATCAGTTCGAAAATGGAAAATACCTGGCACTGGATCTGGTAATAGCAGCCAATGCAAAGCCGGGCAATGTACGGATCGAATTTATTAACGGCGCTAAATCACACGCTGTTCAATGGCCGCTGAAAGCCAGACGAAGCGGAATCGGTAAAAACTTTGCGCAGGGAATCAGTTCAAAAGATTTTGTTTACCTGCTGATGCCCGATCGTTTCAGCAATGGCAATATCTCTAATGATAAAGTGGCTGGTTACCGCGATACGGTGGTAAACAGAAAGGACCCGATCAAGCGGCATGGCGGAGACCTGGAAGGTGTGGTGAATAAGCTGGATTACCTGAAAGACCTTGGGGTAACTGCCATCTGGATGACCCCTGTGCTGGAGAATGATATGCCTCTGGAAAGTGAGCAGGCAGGTATGATGGCGGGATACCATGGGTACTGGTTTACCAACCATTACGCGGTAGACAAAAGACTCGGTGGGGATGAAGGCTACCGGAAGATGATTGCGGCGGCCCATGCCAGGGGTATTAAAATTATTCAGGATGCGGTTTACAACCATGTTGGTATAGAGCACTGGTTTTACAAAGATGCTCCTGCAAAAGACTGGATCAACCAATGGAAAGATTACACGAATACCAATCACCGGGAGGAGGCCATTTTAGCAACCAATGGAAATACGGCCGATAAAAAAATAATGCTCGACGGTTGGTTTGTTCCGCATCTGCCTGATATCAATCAACGGAATCCTTATGTAGCTAATTTTTTAATTCAGCATGCATTATGGACCGTAGAAGAATTTGGTATTGATGGCTGGAGGGTAGACACTTATAAATATTGCGATGAACAATTTCTGAACAATATTAATGCGGCACTGGAAAAAGAGTTTCCTTCTATCACCATCTTTGGTGAAGCGGTTGCCAATACCGTTGCAGGGAGTGCCTATTTCACCCAAAATAATATGCAAAGCGCTTTTAAACACAATGCGCAGGGAACCACCGATTTTCCGTTGAGCTATGCAATGATGGAAGCAGTGAATAAACCAGCCGGATGGACGGATGGCGTGAACAAATTATACATGACACTGGCACAGGACCTGCTCTACAAAGCGCCTGAAAAAAATTGTATTTTTTTTGATAACCACGATATGGAACGTTTTGTATCTGTGATCGGGGAAGATTATAATAAATACAAAATGGGTATGAATCTGTTGTTTACCATGCGTGGGATACCCCAGCTGTACTATGGCACCGAAGTGTGGATGAAGAATTTCAAAAACCCCAATGACGGAATGGTAAGGCTTGATTTCTCCGGCGGATTTACCGGCGACGCGGAAAATAAATTTTTGGCATCGGGCAGAAATAAAAGGGAACAGGAAGCTTTTGAGTATGTAAAAAAGCTGGCCAATTTCCGGAAAAGCAGCAGTGCGTTGCAAACGGGTAAAATAATGCAATGGCTTCCGAAAGATGGGGTGTATATTTATTTCAGATACGATCAGCAGCAAACCGTATTAACCATTATGAATACTTCCGATAAGTCCAGGGCAATCAATCTGGGTGATTATGCAGAGAGAACTGCCGGGTTTAACGGATCAATCAATATACTGAACAACGAAAAACAAGGCCGTCTGTTTTCTGTAGAACCAGGCGGTTCGATGGTACTCTTACTTCAATAACCGAATAATCAATGACCATGAAAATAATGATTCGTTTTTGGGCCTGCTATGTATTGGTGGTGATCAGTTCCGTGGCATCTGCACAGAATACTGGTTATGCTGCTTTTAAGCAGTATGCTTTTCCAACAGAATTAAGCAGTTCCGCTAGTAGTGGTAAAATAGCATGGGCCATGGATGATCATGGAAAAAGAAATGTATATGTTGCGGAAGCACCGGAATATAAACCAAGAATGGTTACCGGATTTATGCAGGATGATGGGCAGGAAATCAGCAGTGTGTCCATTTCCGATGACGGCAAATGGGTTGTATTTGTAAGAGGGGGAGAGCACAGTGGCAACTGGGAAAACGGATTGCCGGTGAATCCTGGTTTTGAGTTGGTACCACAGAAAGTACAGCTGATGAGTGTTCCGTTTGCCGGAGGAAAAACGCAGGTGCTGTCTGAAGGAGACTATCCGGCAGTATCTCCGGACAATAACCAGGTGGCATTTATCAAAGCCGGTCAGGTATGGTCGGTAGTAATTGATGGAAGCACGCCAGCAAAAAATTTATTTATTACCAGAGGTGCCGTTGGTTCATTGGAATGGTCTCCCGATGGAAAAAAATTACTCTTTCTTGCCAACAGACAGGATCATGCGATTATCGGAATATATACCCAAAATGAAACTGCACTTAAATGGGTGGCAGCATCCTATAGTTTAGACCGGTCGCCAAAATGGTCCCCCGACGGATTGTCTGTCGTTTTTGTAAGAACGCCCGGAACCGGAGGAGCGCCAGATTCAATTTTAGCCAGAAAGCACAATCCCTGGAGTATCTATACTGTAGAAGTAGCTACCAATAAATCCACTCAAATATGGAAAGCGCCGGAAACCTTGAGGGGATCCTTTCCAACCACGCATGGCACTACCAATCTGCACTGGGCGGCCAATAACCGGATCATTTATCTTTCTTATGAAGATGGATGGCCTCATTTGTATTCTATTGCTTCTACGGGCGGTAAGTCTGTATTGCTCACACCCGGCAATTTCATGGTAGAGCACGTAAGCATCAGTGCCGATAAAGAATGGCTGGCATTCAGTGCCAATGCCGGACCAGATTCAAAAGATATAGAACGCCGGCATATTGCCCTGGTAATGATCAATAAGCCCGGTATAGAAGTACTAACTCCCGGAACAGGATTGGAATGGACCCCGGTTTTTATAGGGAACGGAAACCAAATGGCATTTTTAAGTGCTACTGCCCAGCGTCCACCGGTACCTGCTATTCTTGATTTGGGAAAAATGGCGAATTCTACGATTCAGTTAATCGGCGCACAACTGATCAGTAAAGAACTTCCACAGGAACAATTTGTAACGCCCAAACAGGTGATCTTCAAAGCATCGGATGGAGTGATGGTTCATGCTGATCTGTTTGAAGCGCCGGGAAAGGGGCCAAAACCTACCATTATATATGTTCACGGAGGACCTCCCCGTCAGATGTTATTGGGCTGGAACTATTCTGATTATTATGCCAATGCATATGCTTCCAATCAATATCTTACGAGTTTAGGATTTAATGTACTGGCCGTTAACTACCGGTTGGGCATTGGATATGGATTTGATTTTCATAACCCATCCAAAGGTGGATCTTCAGGAGCTTCCGAATACCTGGATATTAAAGCAGCAGGAGAATGGCTGAAAAAACAGCCTTTTGCCGATCCTTCCAAAATCGGGATTTATGGCGGGTCTTATGGTGGTTATCTGACCGCTTTGGCCTTGGCGAGGGATTCGAAATTGTTTGCTGCAGGCGTAGACATTCATGGAGTACACGATTGGTCGGTTCGTCTTTCTCAAAAAGGGAATAATGAAAAATATGAGAAAGTGCCTGATTATGAGGCAGCTATGAAAACTGCCTGGACGGCTTCACCCGTTTCAGCCGTTTCCGGTTGGACCTCTCCTGTATTGATTATTCATGCAGATGATGACCGGAATGTACAGTTTAACCAGAGTGTAGACCTGATCCGGCGGTTAGATAAGCAAAAAGTTCCTTATGAAACTTTAATGATTGTAGACGATACTCACCATTGGTTTCGTTATAGTAATGCCATAGCAGTGTACCAATCTGTTGCGGATTATTTTATTAAAACGCTGAAAAAGTAGTTTTTCGTTAGTTTTGCAGCATAAATGTGTAGTAAATGAAAAAGCCTTTACCATTTGAAACCGGATGTATTCATTGCAATGTAAGAATGCATTCTGTTTTTAACGTGCTACAGGTAGAAGAATTGACTGAGATGTCTATGCATAAGTCTTGCAACATTTATAAAAAAGGACAATATGTTTTTGCTGAAAACGGACTTCCTTCGGGTTTGTTTTGTGTGAACAGTGGAAAGATAAAAATTACTACTACCGGATACGATGGAAAGGAACAAATTCTGCGGTTGGCAAAATCGGGAGATATTGTTGGCTACAGGGCTTTAATTTCCAACGAAAGATATGCTTCTTCGGCAGTAACATTAGAAGATGCTTCGATCTGTATTATCGACAAAGATTACTTTTTCAAAGCAATGGAAGCTACTCCAAAATTAATGTTTGAAGTAGTTCGGAAAATGAGCCGCGACTTAAAGGAAGCAGAAGATCATATTGTTTCTCTTTCTCAGAAAAATGTGCGCGAAAGAATGGCAGAAGCCTTACTGTTCCTCAAAGCTACATATGGCTTGGAAGAAGACCAGCAAACGATTCAGGTGAACCTTACCCGTGAAGAAATAGCAGACTATGTTGGAACATCAACAGAAAGCTGTATAAGATTATTGTCGGAATTCAATCAGGATAAACTGATCGTTTTAGCAGGTAAAAAAATCAAGATTACCAACCTCCCTTTGCTGATCCAAACAGCCAATATCGAAGACTAAATATAAAAACATGATAAATATCATGTTGGAGGTTAGTTGAACTCATATTTTAAGCAGTTAAACTGGCAGACATTTGTAGTGTAAATTACTACTACATGTGTGAACATGCCAATCAAACGAACGAATTCATGAACCATCTTACGCTGGAGTTATATCCGGCGTTGGGTCAGAAAATTCATAACGCCTTAAACTGTTCTTTCATGCAGGGTAGTGAAACCCCGGAAAAACAGGTAATGGCAGATTTGATTTCGGATATCAAAAATGAGTTTCATTCTCTGATTACTTATGAGAAAAAACTGGTCTTTCCTTCTGTATTGAAGGTGTTTGAAGAAAAGAAGGAAAATGAAAAGCTCCCTAATCTGTTAGATCTGCTTCAACTCACCAGAAGTAAAGAGCACAAGCTGATGCATCATGTAAGAAGGCTGATTATTCTGCTGGAAGTTCCATTGTGGAATACCAGGGAGCAGGAGGAGCTTGCAAGGGCTTTCAGCCATGATTTCGCGGCCAAAAAACTGGAGTGGTACAAGCTGATTGAAGAGCTCGTTAATACCTGTGATGTTTTCCATAAAAACTATATGGAAATCGTCAAATTATTCAACAGCAAGGGAGGTCTGACCAGCAGTCCGAATTCCGTTAAATAACATCAACTTCAAATAGCCCCTGTATATACCAAAATGAGCCAATCCGTATTAAATAAAGCAGCTTGTTACCATTGCGGAGATAGCTGCACCCTGAATGCCGTTGTTTTGTTCAATGAAAAAAGTTTTTGTTGCAACGGATGCAAAACGGTTTACCAGATCCTGAACAAAAGTGAATTATGTGACTACTATAGTTTCAATGATGTAGCAGGGGTAAAAGTGAATTCAAACAGAGATGCCGAAAAATTTGCCTATCTCGATAACCCGGTATTTGCTTCAAAATTTATCACATTTGCCAATCAGCAACAGACAGCGGTAAAATTTTATCTTCCGCAGATCCATTGCAGTTCCTGCTTATGGTTACTGGAAAATCTGCACAAATTAAATCCTGCCATCTTTTTTTCTTCGGTCAATTTTCCGGAGAAGGAAGTAACCATTCATTTTAACCAGTTTCAGTTATCAGTCAGGGAACTGGCCGAACTGCTTGCTTCCATCGGTTATGAACCACATATAACACTTGATAGCGGAAATGAGTCTGCCAGGCAACATCAATTGCTGTCCAGAGAGGCACTTATTAAAATCGGGGTTGCCGGTTTTTGTTTTGCCAATATCATGATGCTCAGTTTCCCCGAATATCTGGGGCTGGAAACCCTTGCCAGAGATGGATTGTCGCCTGTAATGTTCCGGGGGCTTAATCTGTTATTATCACTTCCTGTTTTATTTTACAGTGGCACAGAATTTTTTGTGAATTCCTGGTATGGTTTCAAACAGCGGATGCTGAATATAGACGCACCCATTGCATTGGCACTGGTGGTAGCATTTTCCAGAAGTTTATATGAGATCTTTACCGGAAGCGGCGCAGGGTACCTCGATAGTATGTCTGGTATCATTTTCTTCATGCTACTGGGAAGGGCCTTTCAAACCAAAACATTTGCCAATTTAAAATTCAACAGAGATTATAAGTCCTATTTTCCTATTGCTGTTTGCAAACTCAGCTCCACAAAAGAAGAAACTTATTTACCGGTGAATGAAGTAGAGGTAGATGAGCATATCCGGATCAGAAATAATGAAGTAATTCCTGTAGACGGAATCCTGATTCAGGGTAAGGCGGAAATTGATTATAGTTTTGTGACCGGTGAAAATGAAACCAGCACAGTCCGTATAGGGGATATTGTATATGCAGGCGGTAAACAAACCAGCGGGGCAATCGATCTGATGGTGATCAAGCCATTCTCACAAAGTAATTTTACCCGGTTATGGAATAATGAGTCTTTTAAAAAAGAAGAAAAGAACGGCTATACATTTACCGGTATTATCAGTAACTATTTTGCAGGTGCGGTATTGCTGGTGGCGTTTTCTGCATTCATTTACTGGATGAATGTAAAGCCCGGAAATGCCTGGAACGCGCTTACTGCCGTACTGATAGTGGCCTGCCCTTGTGCACTATTGCTCACTACTACATTTACACAGGGGTTTCTTTTAAATATCTTCAGCCGTAACGGGATGTACCTGAAAAATGCCAATATTCTTCAAACAATCCCTTTCATCAACCATATCGTTTTCGACAAAACCGGTACTTTAACCTATCCCAATATTTCAACCGTACAATTTGAAGGAACGGTTCCGGAAAAAAGGGATGCAATTGTTTTTGCCTCCATGTTTGCGCAATCATTGCATCCGCTCAGTAAAAGCATTTCACAATCATTGCAATTGAACGTTATTCAGTTAGAAAATATCAAAGAAGTTACCGGTGGCGGAATAGAAGCCTGGGAAAATGATACCCATTACAAAGTGGGTTCAGCATTATTTGTTGGAAAAGAGCGCGCGGTGAATGCAGGGAGTGAAGTGTGGATCTCTTTAAATGACCGGATACTGGGCAGGTATGAAGTAGCTAACCTGCTTCGCGTAAATGTGGATGAACTGATCAACGAACTACCTTACCCCGTTTCAATTTTAAGCGGAGACAACAGCAGGGCAGAACATTATCTGTCGGAGCATTTTCACCGGAAAGTACAATACCATTTTCACCAGACGCCAGAAAATAAACTCGCGTACATCGCAGCATTGCAGCAGCAAAAAAATACGGTGATGATGGTAGGAGATGGTTTAAATGATGCCGGAGCATTAAGTAAAAGTAATATCGGTGTTGCAGTTGTAGATAATACCATACAGTTTTCCCCGGCAAGCGATGCCATACTGCTTGCGGATAAATTACCCCTTCTGAATCAATACATCCGTGCGGCAAAACAAAGTAAAAAATTAATCACGCTTACATTTATCATTTCAGTTATATATAATGTATTAGGTATATATTTTTCTGTTACGGCGCAAATGTCTCCACTGGTAGCAGCTGTTCTAATGCCAGCCAGTACCCTAAGTATTGTATTAACCACATTAACGGGTTCTTTAATCATCGAAAAAAAATGTTTCATCATCTAATCAACCAAAATAAAACTGCCAATTATGAAAAAAAACATGGGGTCACTAGACAAAGTCGTAAGGGTACTGGTAGCTATCCTGATAGGAGTGTTGTATTTTACCGGAGCAATTGAGGGTACAATAGCCATTGTATTATTGGTGCTGGGTGGGGTATTTATTCTTACAAGCGCTATTAGTTTCTGCCCGCTTTACCTGCCTTTTGGCATTAACACCTGCAGTAAGAGTTCGCCGCATCATCCACAGCATCCTCAGCATCAAAAAAAACACAGAAAATGAAAGTGATCATACTACTACTGGCTGTAAGCCTTACCGTAGCCATAGGATTTTTAGTGGCATTTATCTGGGGTGCAAAGTCGGGTCAGTTTGATGATAGCTTTTCACCCGCGAATAAAATATTGTTTGATAATAATAGTCAAGAACCTAAGAACCAATAAATATGCAGTTAGAAAAATTCACCTACGACAACAAGATCGTCCGGAACTTTGCTTACGCGACCATCCTATGGTCTATAGTGGGAATGCTTGTGGGGGTAATTATTGCCTTTCAGCTTGCTTATCCGGCGCTTAATCTGGGTATTCCATTTACCACATTCGGACGGTTACGTCCCCTCCATACCAATGCAGTGATCTTTGCATTTGTGGGGAACGGAATATTTACCGGAACCTATTATATGTTACCCCGGCTGCTCAAAACGGGTATGTGGAGCAAAGCACTCGGAAAGATCCATTTCTGGGGCTGGCAACTCATCATCGTTTCTGCAGCAGTAACCCTGCCTCTCGGATTAACAGAAGGTAAAGAGTATGCAGAACTGATCTGGCCTATTGATATTGTAATTACCCTAATATGGGTAGTATTTGGTATCAACATGTTTGCAACAATATTAACCAGAAGAGAGCGTCATTTATATGTGGCCATCTGGTTTTTAATTGGTACCTGGGTTACTGTTGCTTTACTGCATATTGTAAACTCATTTGCCCTCCCAACTTCATTAACACATAGTTACAGCTGGTATGCAGGTGTGCAGGATGCACTGGTACAATGGTGGTACGGACACAATGCGGTTGCATTCTTCCTTACTACTCCATACCTCGGTCTGATGTATTATTTTGTTCCAAAAGCGGCACAGCGGCCTGTATATTCCTATCGCTGGAGTATCATTCACTTCTGGGCGCTGATCTTTATTTATATCTGGGCAGGACCTCACCACTTATTGTATACTGCTTTGCCGGACTGGGCGCAGTCTCTTGGAGTAGTGTTCAGTATTATGCTTATTCTGCCAAGCTGGGGAGGTATGCTGAACGGTATATTTACTTTACGTGGTGCATGGGATAAAGTAAAAGAAGATCCGATTTTAAAAATGTTTGTAGTAGCACTTACCTGTTATGGTATGAGCACATTCGAAGGTCCGATGCTTTCATTGAAAAACGTGAATGCTGTTGCGCACTATACCGACTGGATCGTTGCACACGTTCACGTTGGGGCATTAGGATGGAACGGATTCCTCACATTTGGTATGCTCTACTGGATGATCCCAAGAATCTTCAATACAAAACTGTATTCTGTAAAATGGGCCAATACCCACTTCCTCATAGGTACAATCGGAATTCTGTTGTATGCAATCCCAATGTATTGGGCTTCTTTCTCTCAGGCACTGATGTGGAAAGAGTTTACTCCGGAAGGACAATTAAAATACCAGTTCCTGGAAACAGTGACCCGTATTATACCCATGTATATCTTAAGAGGGTTGGGTGGTACAATTTATCTTTCAGGAGCTGTATTGATGGTGGTTAACCTGGTTAAGACCATTAAGAGCGGTTCACTGGTAGAAGAAGAAACAGCAGAAGCCCCTTCTTTAAAATCAATTCCATTACCCGAAGGAAAAGCTTACTGGCATTCCATTATCGAGCGCAGACCGGTACAAATGCTGGTAATGAGTTTGATTGTGGTTTCAATAGGTGGTGCAATAGAACTGATTCCAACATTTCTGGTGAAGGAAAATATTCCAACCATCAGTACGGTTAAACCATACACACCGCTGGAATTACAGGGCAGAGATATTTATATCCGTGAAGGATGTTATACCTGCCATTCCCAGATGATCCGTCCGTTCCGTGATGAAGTTGCGCGATATGGCGATTATTCAAAATCAGGGGAATTTGTTTACGATCATCCATTCCAGTGGGGTAGTAAACGTACTGGTCCGGATCTGGCACGTGAAGGTGGTAAATATTCCAACAGCTGGCATTACAGACACATGTATGCGCCTGATGAGATTTCTCAGGGTAGTATCATGCCGGCTTATTCCTGGTTACACGAAAATGACCTGGATATTTCTACAACAGCAGTGAAGATCAGGGCAATGCAAACATTGGGTGTTCCTTATCCTAAAGGATTTGACGAACAGGCCAATGCGGATCTGCGTATGCAGGCCGATGAAATTGCTGCTGAACTGAAGTCTAATAAAATCAAGGCAGACAGTAAAAAAGAGATCATCGCATTGATTGCTTATTTACAGCGCATTGGTACAGATCTTAAAAAGGCTCCGGAAAAAGAAGTTAAAAACTTACACTAAACCACTTGTATGAAATTCAAGCATTATTTAACAAGTATAGATCATGTAAGTATTTACCCAATGGTATCACTGCTGATCTTCACAGTATTCTTTGCTGTGGTTACCTGGTATGTATTCAGTGCCAGTAAAGAATCCATGAACGAAAGAAGCAATATTCCAATCAATGACTGATAAAATAATCAATATGATACTGAAATTAAAAACATATCATCACCTGCTTAAAGGGAAAGCCATTCGAATCATGGCATTACTGTTTTGCATCTCAGGAACAGGATCCCTTTTTGCACAGGCTGCTGGTGCAGCAGTTACTGCAGAACCAGTAAAAGCAGCAGAAGTATTTTACGACAGTACTTTTGCGTATACAATGCTTACAGTAACTGTGTTACTGGCAGCCGTTATTTACGTACTGGGAAAAGTACTGATCATGGCTATCCAAAACCGGATCATTGAGGAGAAGAAGAACGGCACTTTTAACAAGGCGGCTTCCCTGATCATCTTTTTAACATTAGCAGCAGGTACTACATTGAGCGCGCAAACCGCAGCACCCGCTGCAGAAGTGTCAACGGTAGTTTCAGCCAACGTAATGTATCTGATTGGCGGCGTGTTGATTTTAGAGCTGCTGATCATTTTCTATTTTGCTTTTGGAATAAAAAAATTCCTGGCTAAAGAAGCTGCTCTGGCAGTAGACGCAGCTACCGGAGAAGTTGTTCCACCCGCACCAAAAGTTTACTGGTTCGACCGGTTGTACAATAGAAATACACAGGAAGATATTATTAAGCTCGATCTTGGTCATGATTATGATGGCATTAAAGAGCTGGATAATGCGGTGCCAATCTGGTGGAGATGGGGGTTTGCATTGAGTATATTGTTTGGAGTAATTTACATGTACAACTACCATATTTCGGGCAACAAACCTTTGCAGCAGAAAGAATTACAGCTGGATATGGAAATGGCCGCTGTGCGTCAGGCTGCATACCTCGAAAAATCAGCAGGAAATGTAGATGAAAAAACAGTGAAGATGGTGGATGCCGCAGGTATTGCTGCAGGTAAAGCGCTGTTCATTAAACCCGGAGCTTGCGCAACCTGTCATGCAGAGAATGGTGGAGCTATAGTGAATGGTGCACCTGGTATAGGACCCAATCTTACGGATGATTACTGGATACACAAGGGATCTATCAATGATATTTTCTATTCCATTAAATATGGCTGGCCCGAAAAAGGAATGAAGTCGTGGAAAGAAGATTATTCCCCGGTTCAGATGGCACAACTGGCCAGTTATGTCAGAACATTACTGGGTACAAATCCCCAGCCTGCAAAAGACAAGCAGGGAGAGTTGTATACAGAGGCTGGTGTGGAAAAACCTGCAGCTCCGGCAGCAGATTCTGCAAGTGCAGCAAAGAGTAAATAAAATGAATTTTTATGAGCTATCAGGAAGAAGAAGCTGGAGAGTTTGGAGCAGCGTTTAGAAATCGCCATTCCACAGTGAACGAAGAAGGTAATAGAAACTGGATCTATGCCCTGAAACCAAAGGGAAATTTTTACCAGTACAGAACATGGTTGAGTTATGTATACCTGATCCTGTTCTTTGCTCTGCCTTTTATTAAGCTGGAAGGAAATCCAATGTTTCAGTTCAATTTTCCTGAAGGCGAATTTATTTTCTTCGGCGCATTATTTACGCCACAGGATTTTATCATGTTTGGAATCGGCATGCTCATTGCCGTTCTGTTTGTGATCATATTTACCTTGATTTACGGAAGATTTTTCTGTGGATGGATTTGTCCGCAAACCATATTTATGGAAATGGTCTTCCGTAAAATCGAGTACCTGATTGAGGGTGATGGTAATAAGCAAAAGCTGAACAACAGCAAAAAATGGACAACTGAAGTTTACATCCGGAAAGCCATTAAGCATATAGTTTTTTTATTGCTGTCCTTTATTATTGCCAATACGTTCCTGGCATATATCATTGGGGTAGATGAGGTCTACAAAATCATGCGGGAACCGGTTTCTGCGCACGTTGTAGGGTTTATTGCCATCTTCTTTTTTACCATGGCATTTTATGCGGTGTATGCGTTCATCCGGGAAATTGTTTGTACGGTAATTTGTCCTTACGGCCGTTTACAAGGTGTTCTGCTCGATAAAAATTCTATACTTGTTGCCTATGATTACCTGAGAGGGGAGCCCCGCAACAGGAAAAGAGATGACAAAGCCGGCGATTGTATAGACTGTGGAATGTGTGTAAAAGTGTGTCCTACCAATATTGATATCAGAAACGGAACACAGCTGGAGTGCATTAACTGTACCGCCTGTATTGATGCATGTAATATGATGATGAAGAATGTAGAGAAAGAGCCGGATCTGATCACTTATGCTTCTGAAAACAGTATTGCCTTGGGCAAGAAGTTTGAATTTACTTACCGGATAAAATCATACACTGCACTTTTGGGTATCCTGGTGGTGCTGTTAACCATTTTAGTGGTTACAAGAACCACGTTTGATGCTACTGTTATGCGGGTTCCCGGACAGTCTATCCAGGAGAATGCAGATGGAACCATCAGCAATCTCTATAGAATCAAAGTAACCAATAAGAGCAATTTAAACCTTCCGTATCATCTGGTAATTGTAGATCCAACGGCTAAAATAGAACGGATAGGAACTCCGCTGGATAGCCTTAAAGGCAGACAGTTAACAGAAGAAACCTTCTTTATTAAAGTGAAGCCAGCCGATGTTCACAAACGCAAAGTGAAGTATGAAATCAGGCTGATGAGCGGAGATAAGATTATGGAAACAAAAACAGCTACTTTTATCAGCGAATTCTAAAAACAGCACGAATGGGTTGGGGTACAAGAATATTTATTGCATATGCAGCGGGAGTTTGTTTTATTCTCTATTTTGTAGTGAGAAGCATGATGCTTACCACCGAAATGGCAGAGGAGAATTATTATGAAAAAGAGCTGACGTTCAACTCACATATAGAAGGGGTATCGAATGCCAATAATCTTTCTCAGCAAATATCCATTACGGATAACCCTGAACTGATAGAAGTGGTCATCGATTCTGCTACTGCTTCCGGACTGGTGAACGGGCTGATTCATTTCTACAATCCTGCTTCCGAAAAAGCAGATAAAAAAATAGTCTTAAAAGAATCTCTTTCGGGCAAATATTTTTTCCGCAAAAATCTTTTTGCAAAAGGAAAATACATTGTACGGGTATCTTTCGATTACCAGCAAAAGCCTTACTTCACCGAACAGGTAGTGTTCATTAAATAGTTTATGGATCTACTACTGATCATAACCGCCTTTTTAACAGGGTTAGCCGGCAGCATACATTGTGTGGGTATGTGCGGCCCGCTGGCACTGGCACTTCCCTTCCATGCATTCAATTCATCCAAAAAGTGGATTGCTGTTTTTCTGTACAATACCGGCAGGGTATGTTCTTATGCCTCCATTGGCTTACTGGCCGGACTGGCAGGACGCGGCCTGAACTGGTTTGGTTTCACACAAACTTTATCAGTAATACTTGGTGTGCTCATTATAAGCTCGGTAATTCTGCCCCGCCTCTTTTCCAATAAAATAATTAAGCTACCTGCATTTTTAACCAATGCACAGATGAATGGTCTTCAATACCTCATGAAGAAACAGCAACCGCTCTGGATGTTCCCTGTAGGGATATTGAATGGGTTCTTACCCTGTGGTCTGGTCTATATGGCTGTAGCCGCTGCATTGGTAGCGGGAAAAGTGCATCAATCGGTTTTATTCATGACCTTCTTCGGCATGGGCACGATCCCTGCAATGATACTGGTAGTGGTGGCCGGACAAAACATGTCTCTTGCTGCAAGAACATCATTGAGAAAACTGGTGCCGTTCATTTCGCTGATAATTGGTACAATGCTTTTGCTGCGCGGATTAAATCTGAATATACCCTATGTGAGCCCTTATATGTCACCCAATTTAACAGGAGACAGTGCCATAGATTGTCATTGATTGGAGATTTCCATTGATTGCATGATCCGGAAAAATTACAGCTGGGAAATCCAGATTCTTTCCTGCCCTTCTTTTCCCCAGTCTTTCATTACTTTTTTCAGTTCTGCCTCCAGCTGCACCCTGTTTATTTTTTTGCCTTTTTGAGTAGGATTTAATTGGGCTTCGGTAGGTGCAGTTAATTCTAATTTAGTAGCAAACCAGGTAGTATATAGCCGGGGCACGGCCAATCCTAAAATCAATCCTGGCAATCCGCCAAAACTTTCCGGACCGGCACTCACCGGAATCTGATCGGTATAAAAAGCCACCACATAAACGGAGTCGCAAATTTTAGTCACCGCTTTTCTGCATTCAAATCCGGCAATGGTGCGGGTTTCATCGGAAATTTTCCATTCCGTTTTTCGGCAGGAATCTTTAATGACATACGTGTTCTCAAAAATATCTTTCTGACTGCTGAATGTACCTGCTAAAAGATCCGTTAAAACATGATCAGATTCGTTGGGTTTTCCGCCCCACATCATGTATTTGTTTTCGGGGTTTTCTTTGGCTAGCTTGTAAACAGATTTATTGCTATTGAATTTCAGTTCAAAAATATCTGTAACAAATTTAGGGATTGCTTTAATCCGTTCTGCATTCCAGATATTATCGGCATCCTCTTCCAGCGGCTTGTGCTGATTTATTTTTTTCTCATATTCCACACGCCCCTGGTAAATAAACTGCGTTTGTGCAGATGCCAGTATAACAAAGAAGGAAAGAAAAAGGGTTGAAATTATTTTCATGATACTGTAGTTAAAATCCGCTGTTGGCGGGTTTTCCGTTCTTGCTGAAATTCCAGATCAACGATAAAAGTGCGTACCGCTGAATAGTTTGATTGGTGGTTTCGGAAATGAAATTGCTGCTTGCATTTCTGCTGATTCCCAGATTCTGGTTTAAAATATCGTTCACATATAATTTCATTTCCCACTGGTCGTTTTTAGAGAGCACTTTTCTAACAGAGCTACTGATAATATATATATCCCGCTGATCGGCAAATACGGTGGTTTTCTGATAAATATTGGCTTCCATATTAAGGTCAATAAAGGTCTTGATCTTTTTAAATTTGAACTCAATATTCGTATTTAGATTATAGGTCCAGTATTTGGTAACAATACCCGGGTTGATGGAAGAAGTAGTATGGTTATAATCTGCAGAAGCGTTCAGCCAGTAATTGATCCATTTATCCGACCAGTAACCGGAATTAATGCTGATCTCTG
This sequence comes from Sphingobacterium thalpophilum, assembly GCA_943325035.2. Taxonomy (GTDB): domain Bacteria; phylum Bacteroidota; class Bacteroidia; order Chitinophagales; family Chitinophagaceae; genus Sediminibacterium. The sequence goes on from CALPNW020000033.1 coordinate 17,200, forward strand.
TACTGTTATTGTCATTGATATTATTAAGCCCGTTCACCCTGTTAACATATCTCGATTTTCGCGGACCAGCACCCAGGCTGAGATTCATTGAAGGCGCAATATCAAAGCCATAATTTACGGAAGCACTCAGGTTATAGTTGCCATCCACGTTAATGGATTGGCTGATTCTTCTTCCGAGGGCATCCACAAAACTGGCGTTTGTAATGGCATTATTGGTTTGCGTGTAGTTGACATTGAATGACATGTACCTGCTTTTCAGCACTTTGTAATCGGAGGCATTGAACCGGAAACTGTTGGTGAAAGACTGTTGCAGATTGGGGTTGCCGGTGGTGATATTCAGCGGATCTATATTGTCTATAATGGGCTGTATCTGCTGCAGTGTTGGGTTTTGTGTGTTTCCAGTATAAGAAAACGAAACCCTTCTTTGTTGTTTGGGTGTATAATTTAAAGTAGCAGCAGGAATGAAGTTGGTAAATTGAACATTCCGGTTCTGGTCTTTTTTGTAGTCATACATTTTATATGCAGAAGTTCCTAGTCCGCTACCAACCGAAAAATTAAATTTCTTAACGTTGTAACGGATATTCACACTTCCCGAATGACCGGTGGTATTAAAAACAAAGTGGTTGCTTAATGAATCTTCCGGCGTTTCATATTTACCCGTTCCGTTTTTGCTGAAGGTGGTTCTCTCCGCGTCATTTCTGTTGATATTCAGTTTATAGTTCAGCACCAGAAAAGTATTTTTCCATAGTGGTTCTGTATAAGCGATGGTAGCGTTTATGGTACTCATGTTTTGTTTGTTCAGCTTCTTCTGGTCTATATTATCCTGTCTGACCAATATGCCCGAAGCATTGAAGTAACTGTTTTGGGCCATAAGAAATCCATTCTCCTCCCTGTTGTTGAAGTTGAGATCTGTATTAACAGAAATGGTGCGCCCTGTTTTTTTAAATTTCTTTTTATACAGAAAATTGTTATTGAGGGTGTTGTTATCGTCGGTGGTTGAAGTGGTGCGATCACTTTCATTGATGATCGTATTGTTTTGACTGATTGATCTTCCGAGATAAGCATTTTTTATATTGCTGTGAATGAGTGAACCACGGCTGGTTATTTTGAGAGAACTGCTGCTGTCTATCTGCCATTCATAAAAACTGGTGATCTTATTTCGTCTTCGGCTGGAAGCCTGATCCTGTTGGGTAGTATTAATGAAACTGGTATCGGGTAAAATGTTCTGGGTTTTACTGGTGGTGATGCCGGTAACATCCAGTTGGTTGAACTGATAGGTATTATTGCTGTTTTGACGATCTTTGTTCCATTTATTGCTGAAATGCAAACCACCTGTGGTAGAGATGGGAAATCCTCTTCCGGAACTGAATTCATCGCCGCTCGAAAATATCATCATGCCTCCGTCTTCATTTATTTCTGTAGTGGTATTGGCATCTCCTGCATAGTTTCTGTTCTCGTCCCAGTTCAGTGATTCAAACTTCGTATTGTCTGTAGTGAGGTACCCTGAGATTTTTCGCTTGCCTTTAAAGGAATTCGCCAGTAGCTTACCGTAGCGGTATTTATCGAAGTCGGATCCCAGTTCTGTCTTACCGAAATAGCCTTTTTTCTTATCTTCTTTCAATTGAATATTGAGTGTCTTTATTTTTTGTCCGTCATCAATGCCGGTAAAAGCAGCCTGTTCACTTTTTTTATCAAATGCCTGAACCTTGTCTACTGCATCGGCACGAAGATTTTTGGTGACCACCGCAGGATCATCACTAAAAAATTCTTCCCCGTCTACCAGCACTTTCTGTACTTTTTCGCCCTGGGCAGTAATCTCTCCTTTGCTGTTCACCTGAATGCCCGGCATTTTCCGCAACAATTCCTGAACATCCGCATTGGCACTCACTCTAAAGCTGTCTGCTTTGTATTCGGTAGTATCACCTTTAATGCGGATAGCGCTGATTCTTTGCCGAACGATTACTTCCTGCAATAAAGTGGCTTTAGTGATCACCGGTATCTTCCCCAGATCGGTTGGCTGATTGTCTTTAACCTCTACAAGGTCTACATAATCGGCATAGTTGGGATAACTAACCATCACTATATATTTGCCGACGGCAATATCAGGTAATTCAAAACGCCCGTCTTTGTTACTTCTTGTA
>CALPNW020000034.1 GCA_943325035.2 Sphingobacterium thalpophilum
GCAAAAATTCCAATGGATGCATATACCCCTGCCAGCATCATTAAGCTGATATAACTTCCGGCTGTTGCGCCGATATCTATTCCCCCGGTTACACTCAATGCCTGCATAGAGAAGGCATAGATCAGTGTGGGGAACAAGGCGATCATTACAATCAGGAGTACTCCGAGGTATTTACCAACCACCAGCTGACCAGAACTCAGTGGCAATGGTCTGAGTATTTCAAAAGTGCCCGAACGGATTTCCTCTGATATGCTCCGCATGGTAATGGCAGGCACCAGAAAAAGCAATAACCAGGGCATGAGATTAAAAAAGCCGGCAAGGCTAGCATACCCGAAATTTAAAAGACTGGTATCCGGAAACACAAATAAAAGCAGGCCGGTTATGAGCAAAAAAATGCCCAACACCAAATAGCCCGTTACGGAACTGAAAAACTGTTGCCATTCTTTTTTGCAGATCATCCACATAGCCCAAAACTAACGAAAAAGCCGAAGCATTGCTGCTCCGGCCCGTTCTATCATTCAAATAAAAACATTCTTTTCTTATACGGCAAAGCTCTCTCCGCAACCGCAGCTTCTGCTTGCGTTGGGGTTATTGAAGTAAAATCCTTTTCCGTTCAACCCATCCGAAAAATCGAGTTCGGTATTCACGAGGTACAAAAAACTCTTAAGATCAGTAACCACCTTAATACCATTGTGTTCAAACACCTGGTCCATGGGCTTTACTTCATTGTCAAAGTCCATCTTGTAACTCAGGCCCGAACAGCCGCCACCCACTACGCCTACGCGCAGAAAGTAATCGTCTTTACCGGTAAGTTCGGCATCTGCCATTAGCTCCAGCACTTTCTTCTTTGCCTTATCGCTAACGTAAATACTGTTCTCTGTTGCTACTTCACTCATATTAATGAATTCTTTCTTCGAATACTAATTCTTCCAAACCGTTCTTCTTACGGTAGTCATTGATAGCGCTTTTGATAGCGTCTTCTGCCAAAACAGAGCAATGGATTTTAACAGGAGGAAGATTCAACTCTTCTACCAGATCCATATTATCGATGGCTACTGCCTGGTCTACTGTTTTACCTTTCAACCACTCTGTTGCCAGAGAAGAAGAGGCGATAGCAGATCCACAACCAAAGGTTTTGAACTTTGCATCGGTAATGATACCTGTTGCATCATCTACTTCTATCTGTAAACGCATAACGTCTCCGCACTCAGGAGCGCCTACCAGTCCGGTTCCTACGTTTTTCTTTGCCTTATCGAGCGTTCCTACGTTCTTAGGGTTACTATAATGATCGATTACTTTGTCTGAATATGCCATTGTAATTGTTTTAGTTGTTGTTAATTAAATTTAACCATTCTCCTTCTCCTCCTTTCAGGAGGAGTACCCTGCGAAGCAGGGGGAGGTGGTACTCCTTTATTATTAATGATGCGCCCACTCAATTTTGTCCATATCTACTCCTTCCTTGAACATTTCCCATAAAGGACTCATGTCACGAAGTTTCAACACGGTTTCGCTCACTGCTTTTATCGTGTAGTCTATCTGGTCTTCTGTTGTAAAACGTCCCAGTCCAAAACGGAGTGAACTGTGTGCCAGATCATCGCCTAATCCTAATGCTTTTAACACATAGCTTGGTTCCAGCGAAGCGGAAGTACAGGCCGATCCGGAGGATAATGCAATGTTCTTGTTAAAGCCCATCAACAGTCCTTCTCCTTCTACATATTTAAAAGAAATATTGGATACATGCGGTAAGCGATGTTGGGTATTTCCGTTTACATAGGCTTCGTCTAACTGAACCAATGCATTTTCTAATTTATCGCGCAGCTTGCTTAAACGCACAGCATCATCGGCCATTTCTAAACGGGCCAGTTCGCAGGCTTTACCAAAACCAACTATACCCGGAACGTTCAATGTACCACTTCTCATTCCGCGCTCATGTCCGCCACCGTCCATCTGGGCAGTCACTTTTACACGAGGGTTTTTACGGCGAACATACAATGCACCAATTCCTTTAGGACCGTACATTTTATGCGCTGTGAACGCCATGATATCGATACCGTCTTTATTTACATCTACCGGAATTTTACCAACTGCCTGAACTGCATCCGAGAAGAAAAGTACGCCATGCTTTTTAGCAATGGCAGTGATTTCCGGCACCGGCTGTATTACGCCGATTTCGTTGTTGGCATACATGATGGCAATCAGAATAGTGTTTGGCTTTATGGCCGCTTCCAGTTCTTTCAGGTCTACTAATCCGTCTGCCTTCACTTCGAGATAGGTTACTTCTCCGCCAGAACGCTCTATGTGCTTGCAGGTATCCAGCACCGCTTTGTGTTCTGTAGTACAGGTAATGATATGATTTCCTTTGCTCGCATACATTTCAAAAACACCTTTAATTCCAAGGTTGTCTCCTTCTGTAGCGCCTGAAGTGAAAATAATTTCTTTAGGATCTGCCCCAATCAACTGGGCTACCTGCTCACGTGCATAGTCTACAGCTTCCTCTGCTTCCCATCCAAAAGGGTGATTACGGCTGGCCGCATTACCAAAATGTTCGGTAAAATAAGGAATCATTGCTTCCAATACCCTTGGATCCATGGGTGTAGTGGCATTATTATCTAAGTAAATCGGTAACTTCAACATAAAGTAATTGCTTGTTTTTATATAAACGCAAAAGTAGTGGATAAGGTTCTATAATTTTGGGGAGCTCCCCCGTCTGGCAGTTGTTTTTCCCTAAATCGAAATCACTTATATAAATAATTCATCATGTTAAAGGTAGAACACATCGGCATTGCAGTAAAAGACCTGGGCCAGTCGATTGAACTTTTTGAGAAATTGCTCAACTCGTCCTGCCAGAAAGTAGAAGAAGTGGCTTCAGAACAGGTGAATACTGCTTTTTTCATGAAAGGGGAAACCAAGATCGAACTGCTGGCCAGTACCACCGAAGACGGGGTAATTGCCAGATACCTCGAAAAGAAAGGCGAGGGGATCCACCATATTGCATTTGATGTGGCTGATATTCATGCCGAGATGGCCCGCCTGGTCAATGAGGGCTTTACCCTCATCAATGAAATACCCAAAAAAGGGGCCGATAATAAACTGGTTTGTTTTCTGCACCCAAAAGGCACCAACGGTGTGCTGATTGAACTTTGTCAGGAACTAACGCCCGATATGCATGTGCTTTAAGAGGAGGAGGGGCCTTTTGAACCCTGCTAATTACAGCTGAAATAGGCAATGGCAATAATGCCCACCACAAAGATTCCGATAAAAAGACTGAGCTTTTTTTTAACCTGAAAATCGAACTGGTCGTTGTTCACTATAGCCCGAGTTTTTCCACGGCTACCTGTGCTGCGATCTGACTGGCATCTTTTTTATTGTTACCCCTGCCCTGTGCAAATACTTCGCCATCCAGCACGGCGTTCATAGTAAATACCCTTCTGTTTCCCTCGAGCTTTTCTTCTGCCAGGTCAAAACTGATGGCCTTGCCGTTTTTGTTGGCCCATCCGATCAGTTTGTTTTTGAGATTGATATCGATGAGTTCCAGATCTTCTACAAATAAATGCGGAATCACAATCTGTTCTACAATCCAGTTTTGGGTTTTAGCATATCCCTTGTCCAGGTAAACCGCTCCTATCAAGGCTTCCAGCGTATTGCCAAATATCTGGCTGCCCTTTAATGCATTATCGAAGCGGTTGTAAAAAGTAAGTTTACGCAAACCCATTTTCAGGGCAATATCATTCAGCTGCTGCCTGTTCACCATCTTGCTGCGCATCTCTGTTAAAAAACCTTCTCCCTTATAAGGATATCTTTTAAAGAGGTAATCGGCAACCACGGCACTCAATACCGCGTCTCCTAGAAACTCCAGCCGCTCATTGTTTTCATCGGGGGTATCTTTCACCGAACGGTGACTGAGTGCATTACGGTACAATTGAACATTTCCGGGTTTAATACCCAGCATGTCATTCAACTGCTGTTGAAAAGCAGTTGCTAACTTTGGTTGAAACAGCCTTTTAAAAAATTGCACTATTGATTAAGGAACGTATTTTTTAACAATTACGCAGGCATTGTGTCCGCCGAATCCAAATGTATTACTCAACGCTGCCCGCACTATCCGCTTCTGGGGTTTGTTAAAAGTAAAATTCAATTTTGGATCGAGTTCCGGATCGTCTGTGAAGTGATTTATGGTAGGGGGAACGATGTCGTGAATGACACTTTGAATACAGGCAATCGCTTCAATTACTCCGGTTGCACCCAAGCAGTGACCGGTCATTGATTTGGTAGCACTGATGTTGAGATTATACGCATGGTCACCAAATACTTCGGTGATGGCCTTTGCTTCTGATCCGTCTCCCAGAGGAGTGGAAGTGCCATGGGTATTGATATAATCAATTTCATCCGGACGCATTCCTGCGTCTCTTAATGCGGCCATCATTACGTTGCGTGCACCCAATCCTTCCGGATGAGGGGCCGTTAAGTGATACGCATCGGCTGTGGCACCACCACCTGCCAGTTCACAATATATTTTTGCGCCACGCCTGATAGCATGTTCGTATTCTTCAAGAACAACTACCCCTGCGGCTTCTCCCATTACAAAACCATCACGGTCTTTGTCGTAGGGTCTGCTTGCAGTTGCAGGATCATCATTCCTTTCGCTCATGGCCCGCATAGCGTTGAAACCGCCAACACCTGCTTCGCAGATAACCGACTCAGCTCCACCACTGATGATGATGTCCGCTTTCCCTAAACGGATGGTGTCTGCCGCTGCAATGATACCATTGGTACTGGATGCACAGGCACTTACCACCGCAAAATTAGGTCCGCGAAACCCATGACGCATGGAGATATGCCCTGCGGCTATGTCCAGAATCATTTTAGGAATAAAGAATGGATTAAAACGGGGTGTTCCATCTCCCTTGGCAAAGTTGAGCACTTCTTCCTGAAAAGTAGTAAGACCGCCAATGCCACTGGCAAATATGACCCCAACGCGGTCTGCATCAATTTTTGTTTTATCGATGTTGGCATCTGCAACCGCCATATCACTGGCTACAATTGCAAGCTGCGCAAACCGATCGAGCTTTCGCGCTTCCTTGCGCTCCATAAAATTAGTAGGATCAAATCCTTTGACTTCGCAGGCAAAGCGGGTTTTAAACTTAGTTGCATCAAATAAGGTAATAGGTGCAGCACCGGAAACGCCGTTCAACAGCCCATCCCAATACTCTTGGAGGTTATTGCCAATAGGGGTAAGTGCGCCTATGCCGGTAACAACTACTCTCTTCAGTTGCATAATACAGACCAGTTTAAAGTGTTAATCCGCCATTTCGGGGCATAGCGCCACGAAAAGGCGGATTAAAATTATTCCTACTAAATATAGTTTCTTACTTAGCGTGCTCTTCCAAATAAGCAACTGCCTGACCAACAGTAGTAATGGTTTCAGCCTGCTCATCAGGGATAGAGATGTTAAATTCTTTTTCGAATTCCATGATTAACTCAACGGTATCCAAAGAATCTGCACCGAGGTCATTGGTGAAAGAAGCCTCATTGGTCACTTCTGCTTCATCTACGCCTAATTTGTCTACGATGATTTTCTTTACTCTTGTAGCGATGTCTGACATTGTAAAAGTTTTTGATTACTGCCGCAAAAATATACAATTTGGCATATAAGCAATGCTTTAAACAATTTTTGTTTCCACAGAATGGATTATTCTTCCCCTTTTAAGGCAATAAAATGCCTTTTCATGCCTTTTTTTTAGAAATGATGGCTATATTGAAAAGCATAACCGCAAAATAAAACGCTATGGCCCTTAAAATGATTCAGTACGGAACTGCGGAATACGATCAGATGATAGCATTACGCCGCCAGATGTTGCGCAAACCGCTGGGTCTGGATTTTTCCCGCGAGGAGCTGGAAAAAGAAAAAGACCATATTCTGTTGGGCTGCTTTGATGAAGAGGTGCTGGAAGGCTGCTGTATGCTCGTAGAAACAGGTGCCGGAGTGGTTCGTTTAAGACAAATGGCCGTTTTATCGGGTTTGCAGGGAAAAGGCATTGGCCGGGTACTGATGAGCTTTGCCGAAAATGTAGCAAGAGACCGGCGGTATAAAAAAATTCTGATGCACTCGCGCCTGAATACCGTTCATTTTTTCGATAAACAGGGTTACCATGTGGTGGGCGAACCTTTCACGGAATTGACCATTGAACACGTGGTCATGGAAAAAGAACTTTAAAGCAACCAACTTTACTCCCCTATATTTTTACGCAACATAGCCCTGAGCTCGTGCCGGAAATCTTCGGTCATTCCTTCTTTGGGAACCAGAAAAAAAGATTTTGAATCGAAATAAAGATGAAAAAAATGGGGGCTTTCGAAATACCGGCTGAACTTTTTCCACTCCCACAGCATTTCTCCCCGCTCATTCTCCAGCCTTACCCCAAAATCATTAAAGTAGATCATAAACTCATCCTTAAATGTAGCTGCCCGCTTATAAATACTGTTGGGCAGAAAATACCAGAAGGTAGCCATCAGCATGATCCAGATGAATGACCCCAGCAAAAACGGTTCGGGCCTGATCTTTCTGGTATAGAATAATACGGCGGCCACAATTGCAAATACATTCACCAGTACAATCAGTATCCTGACTTCTGCCCTTTGTACAAAATGATATCGGAGTGCCTGTATTACTTTTTTCTTCTCGTAGGAAATTGCGTGCTGCATGCGCCAAAAATAACCAAAAAAAACCGGGATCGCATGGCAGCACCGCATTTTACATCAATCGTTTGCAGAGAATAAAGAGGCAACCTATGGCTCCGGTATTAAAATCATTTCGTTATTTTTAAAGACTAACTCTTGCCCTTATGTCTTTTGCCAAGCCGCGCCTCAGTTTCATGCAGATCATCAATATGAACGTGGGGTTTTTCGGAATTCAGTACAGTTTTGGTTTACAGCAGAGCGCTGTAAACCCGATCTATGACTTTTTAGGAGCACAGCCCGATCAGATTCCTTTACTGAACCTGGCCGGCCCCATGACCGGATTATTGATACAACCCATCATAGGCGTGCTGAGCGACAGAACCTGGCATCCAAGATGGGGAAGAAGAAAACCGTATTTTTTTATTGGCGCATTATTCTGCAGTTTGTGTTTGTTTATCTATCCGTTCAGCACTTCCTTATGGATGGCCGGCGGTTTATTATGGATTCTGGATGCAGCCAATAATACTGCCATGGAACCTTACCGGGCATTCATTGCAGATAAACTTCCGCCTGCACAACATGCCAGTGGTTTTTTAACCCAGAGTTTTTTTACCGGTCTTGGAATTACACTGGCCAATATTTCTCTTTTTATTTTCCAGAAATTTATACCGGGCAAACACGGAGCCATCCCTTACTGGGTTTTTGGCTCTTTCTTTCTTGGTTCGGTCTGTTCAATAACCTCTGTTCTGTGGAGCATCACCAAAACGCCGGAGATTCCCCCGACTCCGGAAGAACTTGCTGCGCTTCGTGCCAATAAAAAAGGAGTATTTCAACCCCTGCTCGAAATTGCACATGCCATCCGGTATATGCCCAAAGTAATGTGGCAGCTGGCACTGGTGTATCTTTTTCAGTGGTATGCACTTTTCTGTTACTGGCAGAACGCCTCTAAAAGCATTGCCCAATCGGTTTGGAAAACTTCTCCGGCCGCCAACAAAACATTATACGAAGAAGCTGTTGGATGGGCTGGCCTGGTAAACGGATGGTACAATATTGTTACCTTTCTTTCTGCCTTTGGCCTGGTGTATATGACCAAGCGTTTCAGTCCTAAAAAAGTACATGTAGCCTGTCTGCTGATGGCGGGAATTGCTTTGCTGATTTTCCCGAACATCGAAAACAAATACATGCTGTTTGCACCCATGACCGGCTTTGGTATAGCATGGGCTAGTATGATGGGTGTGCCTTACCTGATGGTGGTGAATGATATTCCTAAAGAAAAATACGGGGTATACATGGGCATCATTAATATGATGATTGTCATTCCGATGATTTTACAAACCACTACTTTTGGTTTTATTCTGCACGAGTTTTTAGGCAATGATCCGGGCAAAGCCATCAGCTTTGGCGGAGTGTTATTGTTACTTGCCTGCGGTGCTACTTTACTGATCAAAGAAACAAAACCATCAGAGGAAGAAATAGTATTGCAGAGTGGCGGACATTAAAGAGCTGCCACTTGTATAGCAGCTGTTTTTCCGGTAAGAGCACTTTAGCATATGTAGTATCAACTATTTTTTAAAATAAATAAACCTCCCTGCGGAGGTTGGAGGGTTGTTATGAAAATACTTTGTATTGGCGAGGCACTGATAGACATGATTTGTACCGATAAAGGAAAGTCTTTGTCTGCAGGCAATCATTTTTTAAAAAAACCGGGAGGTGCACCAACTAATGTAGCGGCCGCTATTGCAGCGCTGGGTGGAAAGGTAGAACTGGCAGCTAAAGTGGGCAATGATCCTTTTGGCAAACAACTGATTGATGTGATGCAGGGCTTTGGCGTAGAGACCCGTTCTATGCTTACCAGCAACAATCACTTTACCACTTTTGCTTTTGTATCGCTGATGGAAAATGGCGAACGTGATTTTGTGTTTAACCGCGGAGCTGATGGTCAGCTTACCAAAGATGAAATTGATTCCATAGACCTGCGGGATGTTACCATTATCCATTTTGGGTCTGCTACCGCTTTCTTACCGGGTCCTTTGCAGGAAGCTTATCTGCATTTGCTGGAAAAAGCCATTTACCATAAAATATTTATCAGCTTTGATCCTAATTACCGGCACCTGCTGTTTCAAAACAACAGTTCCACTTTTATTGAACAATCCTGGCATTTTCTGAAGCATTGCAACTTTTTTAAAGTGAGTGATGAAGAGGCCATGCTGCTTACAGAAACAGATAGTCTGGAAAAAGCAACTGCCATTTTACTGCGCAAAACAAAAGGCGTTTTTGCGATTACGCTGGGTAAAGATGGCACCCTGCTTGGGCTGAACGGCGAAGAGCATATCATTGAAAGCATTCCAATATCACCCATTGATACCACCGGCGCCGGTGATGCATTTGTGGGTGCAGTATTGTACCAGCTCAGTCACCGTACTAAAGTGCAGATCGATGAACTGAATCTGGGAGACTGGAAAAGGTTTATGGTGAATGGCAATAAAGCAGGTGCACGCACCTGCGAATACCTGGGTGCTATGGAAGCATTCCTTCATTTAAATAACCAGATTTTTAATTAGTAATTGTTTGATTGTGTACCAATATCATCTGCATCAGCAAATCACCAGAACCTGTGAATTTCACCAGCTCGATATCGCTGGAAAGGACAGTTATTTTTATGTGCGGCTGATTGCCAATGCCATTACCCTGCAGCAACTGTATGCCTCCATTTACGGACATCTTCCGTTAGCCGAAGTACGGTTTGCAGAATTACTGGATACCATCATTAAAGCCTATTCCGAACGAACGGACCTGCTAAGAAACAAAGACGCTTCCAAAGAAAAACAGGGTGCCTGGTTTTTGAGCAACCAGATTACCGGAATGAGTTTATATGTAGATCGTTTTGCAGGAGACCTGAAAGGATTACCCGGCAAACTCCCCTACCTGAAAAAACTGGGTGTTAATTTTTTACACCTGATGCCGGTGTTCGAAAGCCCGGCCGGAGAAAGTGATGGAGGTTATGCGGTTTCTGATTTCAGAAAAGTAGATGCCCGGTTTGGCACACTGGCTGATTTAATAGCGGTTCAGGAACAAATGCAGGAACAGGAGATGTACCTGATGATTGATATTGTGCTGAACCATACTTCCCATCACCACGAATGGGCTAAGAAAGCAAAAGCAGGAGACAGCGCATACCAGGATTATTTTTACCTCTACGATAACCGTGATGTACCTGATCAGTTCGATCAGACCATGCCCGAGATCTTTCCGGAAAGTGCGCCCGGCAGTTTTACCTATGTGCCTGAATGCAACAAATGGGCCATGACTGTTTTTCACAATTACCAGTGGGACCTTAATTATACCAATCCGGCCGTGTTCAATGCCATGTTGGATACCATCTTTTTTTACGCCAATTTAGGCGTTGATGTTTTAAGGATTGATGCACCGGCATTTATATGGAAACAACCGGGTACCACCTGTCAGAATCTTCCACAGGCGCATACGCTGTTAAGACTGATCAAGCAATGTGTACATATAGCGGCGCCGGGTATGGCCTTACTGGGCGAAGCAATTGTTGCGCCAAAAGAGATCATGAAATATTTTGGCACAGACGGCTTTACTGCCAAAGAATGTGACGTTGCTTATAATGCAACCCAGATGGCTTTACAATGGGATGCAATGGCCACCGGCGATACCAGGGTGATGCTCACTGCACAGCACGACCTGCTGCAAAAGCCACTGGGCACTACCTGGATCACTTATACGCGTTGCCATGATGATATTGGTTTAGGGTACGACGATAGCATGATTCGTGCAGCCGGTTTCAATGCCTATGATCACCGGAAATTTTTAAAAGAATATTATTCCGGAGTTCATCCGATGTCGGATGCTACCGGTGCACTGTTCTCCATCAATCCAAAAACACAGGATGCACGGATCAGCGGCACCCTTGCCTCTTTGTGCGGACTGGAAAATGCGATTGCCAATAATAATATTGTTGCCATAGACCGTTCCATTGCCAAAATTATGCTGATGCAGGCACAGAGTATGTTGCTTGGTGGCATTCCAATGTTGTTTTATGGAGATGAAGTAGGCTATACCAATGACTATTCTTATTTGGCCGACAGTGGAAAAAGTTACGACAACCGTTGGATGCACCGACCGGTAATTGACTGGAATAAAAATGCAAAAGCCGAAGAAGAGGACAGCATTGAAGAGCGGATTTTTTCTGCCACACAAAGACTGATTCAGATCAGAAAAAAATTACCGGTACTTGCCGACCGTAAAAATATTACCTGGCTTAGCCCACACAATATTCATGTAGCCGGGTTTCTGCGGGCATACGATAACGAACGTATTTTCTGTCTGTTCAACTTCAATAGAAAAGCGTCTTATATTACCTGGCATGCTTTTAAGGAACATGGTATAGTTCCAACGGAACTATACGATCACTGGACAGAGAAAAAATACAAAGTAGGGTCCGACCACGAATACCTTGTACTCGAACCCTACCAGTTTTGCATTTTAGAAGCCAGGCAATAAACGGCCAATTAATTTAACCGGATACTGAACCCAATGTTTACCGAGTAATCTGCAAACGCCGCATCACCCTGGGCATAAACTCCTGTAAGATTTGTTCTGATTTTATCAGGAACACTTTGTGTACGGTTGCGCACCAATGACACAGGTACGTATGCGTATACATTTATTTTTTTAAACATATAGGTGATACCTGGCTCTGCAGTAAGTATTCTGCCCGGCCTTCTGAATCCTTCACTACCACCGATGAGGTCATTCACCGGGATACATTCATACCGAAATCCTCCCGAAAGTGTCCAGTTGCGGAGCTGGTAATTGAATCCTCCCCTGATCAGGTATTGATCAGGCACACTCATCACATCAGAAGTATAGGAAACAGCTGCTGCAGATGGTATACCTCCGCGGGCTGTTGAAACCCCATTCTGTTCTCTTGGGTTAAGGAGGTAATAAAAATTACCATAGAGACTCACCTTGTGCGAAAACCGATAATACATATTTACTTCTGTGGTGATGCCTGTCCCGCCATCTCCCAATTGTATGGATTGATCTACCGGACCTACAACCTTGGTTCCGGTTGCCGTATTAAAGCGGTCGGTGAATTTATAATCACCGGTAGCCAACTTGATGCCCAGGCCGGCCTGAACATTGAGCTTGCTGTGTTTTGCAGGATCTGTTACCCATACATAAGCAGCTGCACGGATATCGCCTAACCCAAATGAGTTGGTTGTATACCTTGCCAATCCACCATGCTCGTACAATGAAGAACGGGTGTTGGCAATTACAGGAACGTATACCGACATACTCCATCGTTTATTAAATACTTTGGTTAATCCAAGATCCATGCTGAATGCATGGTTGATCACTTCGGTACCATTGTTTACTCTTTGCTTTTGTTCCTCTGTTCCTACATAATGGCGGAATGACCTGAAGTAGCGGGTATTTGTGGTGAAGGTATAGCCCGATGTATCGATGTGATTCATCTGGTCCATGAGTCCGCAGGATGCACCACCAGCACCTCTGATAGCAACGCAGCCCTGTGCATTGGCGTTTTGGAAAATGCATAGTATGGCACAACAAAGTATGATCAAATATTTCATTTAATTTTTTTTGAATTTTTTAAGTAGATAATGAAAAAGAATTTTATTTTTTCATTTTTAAGCGGGTTGCAACCAGCCGCCCAACTTTTTGCCCGATGTCGGTACTGATAATACAGGAATTGTGAAAATGAAGCCCTCCATAAAATCGTGCCCAGTTGTTTTCATCCGCAGCATGTCTGAATGATTTAAACGAACGGCTTTTAATGCCGAATTCCAACTCTGTAGAATCGGTATAAGAAAAATTATCACCAAAAACACTGGTAAGTGCTTCAGCGGCAGAGGATGATATGGTGGAATGTCCGCAGGTATATTCGGGAAATGCGGGTGTTTGTAAATAGGGTCTCCAGTTAATGTCTATGTATTTATTAATAACCGTTTCGGGGCGTACGGTATTGTATTTATATTTTACATACCAGCACTCGATGAATGCATCAAACAATGCAATGGCTGTTTTTGTAGTGGCATAAACAGTGGTTCCGTAATCGGCTTTTGCTTTCTGAGCTGCGATGCCTACAACACTCATCCAATGACCCGGAGGAGAAAATTTCTTACTACCATACATTACATGGCCAGTGACATTCATCTTAAAAGGATTATCATCCCAGAACTCTGCCATGTGCTGCTGCTCCGGAGTAAGACTATCAATGGCATTTTTGATCAACATGACTTCACTGTAGTACTTACTGGTTTTATCGGTAATATTAAAAGCGGGCGGTGCTACGGGCTCAAAAACACCCGCACTGTCGATGACCATTGTCCGGATCTCCATCCAGTGTGGTTCTGCAGCAGACGCATACATGGGTGGTGTTGGAACCCATCTTCCCGGAATATCTTTTACAGAATATTTTTCTGCACCCCTGGTTTCGAGGTAATTGTCTTTCTTACTCCAGCGAATGATTTCCCGGCCGATACTGTCTGCAAAAAAACGGGATGCTTTCTCTGTTTTATCGGAGAGTCCTTTGTCTTTGGCCAGCTGAACAATACTATCTGCATATAATTTCATGCTTCCCTCAGGAAAAGTAACTGCTTCTCCCACTTTAATATAGGCCAGCAAGGCGGCCAGTTCCACATCTACATCCGGTGTAAGTGCAGGTGCGTGAACTTCTTTCAGCCCGTTTAACTGTCCTTTTAAAGACTGGTATTTATCGGGATAGGCGGCGGCTATTACTTCGTAAGAGGCGATTGCAGCATACGCATAATTGCGGGAGGCAACCATTGGGGGGAAATTATTTCCCATTACCACCGTATTTAATTCATGTACCGTTTTACTATACAAAGCAGGATCATGTAAAAAAGTTTTGTATTCTTCACTGTTCTTGCAAGAGCAGATACACAATACCACTATAAGGCCCAAAAAGGTCTTCTTCATAAAAGTCAGTTATAAAATAATAAAGAAAATAAAATAATGCTTACTGTACCAGCATTATACCTGTGGAGGACGCTCCTGTAATTTGGTGTGACTTTCACCCAAAGAATAGCACTCATTAGCCCGTTTGATATCTACAGGGGAACCACAGCTAAACTGCCAGGAAAAGAAGTGATCTTCTGTAAAGTCCTGAACGGAAAACTTGGTGGTATGCGGGTGAGAGGATGTATTTTTTTTACTGGTGGAATTATCCACAAAATCATTGGCTAAGCGGAAGAAATCATCGCGGGCGCTCCGGATACCTGTTTTGGCCGCATTGGGAATACAAAGCAGTTCCATAGAATCCATGTAAAACCTGCGCTTTACAAAAGTGTAGGACACGCCTTTGATTTCTATGTTTCCGGTTACTCTTTCGTAGATGGGCGAGCTATTGGTATAGGGTAAACTTACCGGCACTTTGATATGAAGCAATGCTGCTTCATCAAAAATATCCTGGTCCACATCTGCCTGCAGGTGCTCTTCTGCACGTACCTCCAAAAAGGTAGACAGCAATCGGTAACCGCCCCAGTTAAAGAGCAGAAAAGCAAGCATTAATATGGCAACCCCTTTTTTCACTAATCCGAAAATACGTCAATTTATTTAACAACAAAAGTTTTGTTATCCTTACCCACACCGGTTATGGTTAGTTTTTTCCAATGCGGCGGCAAGGCAGTTTTAAGCTGGGTAATTCCCAAAGGGGTTATTTCCAGCCCACCAAAGCCCATCATCACCGATTGCAGTATTCCACCTGCCCCTGTGGCAAAATAAGGGTTGGTTCCACCCTTGGTTTCTGCAATAACCCTCAGCGGAGGATTCAGGTTGGGGATATAAGCATCCTGGAAGAAATGAAAGGCTTTCTTGCCCTCTCCCAAACGGGAATGTAAAATGGCAAAGATGGCCTGGGTCATAGCAGGGGTTCCCTCATTGGGTACCCTGGTTTCATAATATTCCAGGTCTTTCCTGATCTGCTTTGGATCGGTAATCTCCTTCAAAGGGTAAGCCAGTAAATTAACATCCCCCTGTTTAATTCCTTCTCCGTTATACGTGGCATGTTCTTTTGTGACTCCATTGTCCATTTTCAGTATCGGAATATTTTGTGCTACCTGCATCCAGTCTGCATCGGGGGCAAGTCCAAGAATATGGGCTGCATCCGTTGCATGTTGCAATACTGCCTTAGCAGCTGCATTGGTGAACGCGTTATTGTCTACATTCTCCGCCCACTCATCGGCGGCCACCACATTTTTTATTTCATATTTTCCCGCACCATTTCTTTCTACCCTGCTGCTCCAGAAATCGGCTGTTTCCTTTAAAAGCGGCCAGCCTTTTTCCCGCAGCCATTCCTTATCCTGCGTCACACAATAATAATTCCAGGCAGCTATTCCAACACAAGCCGTAATATGATGTTCAAAAGGCCCACTCAGTGCCCAAACCGGCGTTTCTTCTACACCGGTTGCTGCACTTTCCCAGGGAAACATAGCGCCTTTATACCCATGATTGAATGCATTTTTTCGGGCTGCAGGTAAACGCTGAAACCGATACTCTACCATACTTTTAGCAATTTCAGGATGCAGTACCAGCATAGCCGGATACATCCATAGATCTGCATCCCAGAACACATGACCATTGTATCCAAGGCCACTCAAACCCATTGGGGAAGGGCTCATATCCGACCCTTCCCGGGAGAACGAATACAGATGATACATCATACTGTGAATATCCTGCTGAGACTGGTCATCCCCCTCTATCTGAATATCACTTGCCCATAATTTTTGCCAGGCCTTTTCATGAAATTCCATCAGGCGGTCTCTGCCTTCGAGTTTGGCAAAAATGGTCATCCGTTCTGCCTCGTTCAAAGGATCATCGTGATGTGCACTGGTAATGGAAGATCCCGCAACGGAGAACTGGTAGCTCTCCCCTGCTTTGATGGTTTTATTGAATTTCATCAGGTGCATGTTATTGTCCCACATTTCGTGGATCACCCTTGGTTCTGCACCATGCTTTTCACTAAACAGAAATGTATTGGAGGCGCACATGAGCAATTTACCCGTTGGGCTTTTCGCCGAAGAAGTAAGCAGGCTGATGGTTACATGCGGACGGTCTATTTCATTGTAATAATTCTGAACATCTTTTAATGCGTCCGGCGCTTCCATTACACTGGCCGTACTTAATTGCAGGTCTTTTTTGGCAGTTACCGTAACATTCATCAAAACCGTAAAAGGCAGATGACGAAGAGAGTAGTAGGTATAACTTACCGTTGCTTTATTGCCATACTCAAAAGAACAGGTAAAGGAAGCTTTTTGCATATCCAGTTCCTGCTTCATCTGCTGCACATTGCCTGCACCCAGATCCTGACCATCTATTCCCAAACGCATATTGAGCAGGTTAAAACTGCGGAGAAAATTACTCACCCTTCCGCGTCCATACTGGTCGTAGGCTCCGGCCAGTACTACGTCTTTTACTTTAAAGGGTTCCGGGGAGGAAACAATGCCGATCATTCCATTGGCTACAGAGATTCCGTAATAACCAGCAGCCTTAATATCTGTGGCAGCAATTTTCCAGGGATCCTGTGCATTTGCCACAGAAAAACATAGTATCAATAGTGCTAGAGAAAAGGCGGGCAATCGTTTCATAAATGCTTATTTTGCGCGTAATTGACTGTATCAAATTTATCTATAATTAAACACTGTGAATGATATTTTTTAATCAAATACATTCGCCGGCCGATCTCACAAAGCG
Organism: Sphingobacterium thalpophilum; assembly: GCA_943325035.2. Taxonomy (GTDB): domain Bacteria; phylum Bacteroidota; class Bacteroidia; order Chitinophagales; family Chitinophagaceae; genus Sediminibacterium. The sequence goes on from CALPNW020000034.1 coordinate 16,435, forward strand.
TAACATTATGAAAAGAGCAGTATTGGTCCTTATTTCGCTTGTAATTGCAGGTATAATAGTAGTTTACCTCTTACCCTCCAGACAAAAAATAGTTGAATCTGCTGTTATCAGCTGCTATGTGGATGCGCCTATCAGATTAGTCTCCGATCAAAACAGATGGACATCGTGGTGGCCCGGAAAAAAAATCAACGACAGTACCTACAACTATAAAAAATCATTGTATCATATACAAAAAGTACTGGTCAATGGATTTAATGCAACCGCAGAAAACGGCAGTCTGTTGTATACTGTAGATGCTGAGTTTCTGGCGGCCCAGAACCAATCTACCAGGTTCAACCTCATCGCCGAATTCAGCTTCTCCGCTAACCCGTTTAAAAAAGCCATTCAGTATATCGCTTTTCTTCAGGCAAAAAAAGAACTCACTGCGTTCAGAGAATATATTCAGCAATTTTTTATTACTCCGGAAAAAGTGTACGGCCATCCGATCAGTCAGCAAAGACTGGTTCACTCATCGCTGATTTCTGCAAAGCAGACCTACGATCACAATCCTTCTGTGGCAGAAATTTATACACTCATTAATGAAGTGAAACAATATATATTGTTAAACGGAAGTATGGAAATGGATTTTCCGATCATGAACGTTTATGCTGCCGACACCACCAGCTATCAATTAATGGTTGCAATTGCAACAGACAGGGACCTGCCGTCCAGCGGTAAATTCTTTTTAAAGAATATGGTAAGGCAGGGAGGCGTTTTGGTAACAGAAGTAAAAGGTGGCATGCAGACTATTGAAAATGCAAGGAAGGAAATGGAGTACTATATGAACGATAATAAAAGAAGCTCCCCTGCAATTCCCTATCAGTTACTGGTAACTGACAGGCTTAAAGAAACTGACAGCACCAAATGGATCACCCGGATTTATTATCCGGTTTACAAATAATTATTGAATGCGTACTACCTGTACCGCCTCATTATTCTTTACAATAATATAAGCTGTTTTGTCTCCGATCTGTATGGGCTGTACTTTTCTAACTTCGCCGCTTACCGGTTTGCCGGGTAATGTTGCGGAACTGAATTTTCCGGCACCTTTATATGTTATCAATGTTCCGTAGTCGGCATCCTGCCTTCCTATTTCTACACTGTTACTGTAAAAATTACCCAAAAGTAAAATAGCCGCCTGAGTGCCCATAACCGGTGGAATCATTGCTGCCGAACGATAGGTACTGAGTTGCGCATTAAAAGGAAGTTCTGTTAAACTGAAATTCATTTGTCCATTATTAAGCAGAATGGCATTACTAAAATAATCTGCAGTTAACCTGGTTGAACCCGTCAGTTTTTGCTGCCCGAATAAATCGGGTAATGCAGCATTTGCAAAATCAGCCGCATAAAGAAATTTTTTCTTGAGATACGGCATTTGTTTTTCTAAAAGATTCTTGGTAGAAAAAGGGATCTCTTTTCCGCTGAGGAAATAGGTAAGTATTTGCTCCGTTTTGCCATTATCATCAAAATCATTGATATACAGAGAAACAGGTTCTGCTTCAGACGCTTTAATTCTGCTGTTGAGTCCGAAATTTCCGGCAACCAGATCCGGGTCTCCATCTCCATCAACATCTGCAGGCAGGGCAAACTGCCACCATCCTTTGCGGCGGGTGATTGTTTTTTTTCGGAAGCTGGTTCCATCACTCACAAAAGCATCAATGCCTCCCCACTCATAACACAATACCAGATCCTGCTTACGGTCTGCATTCAGATCTACCCAGACTGCATCAGTAACCATACCTGGTGTTAGCAGTTCTTTGGCTTTTGTTGCAGTGATATCTGTAAACTTTCCGGTGCCATCGTTCTGTAATAAAAAAGACCGGGGGGCAATCCCATACTGCCAGGGCATTGCCCTTCCGGCGATAAAGAGATCCACGAATCCATCTCCGTTGATATCGGTTGAAACTACTTTACTCTGGGTTACAAATATGTCCGGGAATGCATCTGCCTTTTTGGATAAATGACCCTTCCCGTCATTGATATACAGTAATGGACTGAGGTGCAGGTCTTCGCCATAAAATTCATTGCCTCCACTGGCAATTACCAGATCCGGATGCTGGTCTCCGTTTACATCCACCCATTTTGCATCTATATTTTCCCACATGGAATCTTTCAGCAGTTCCGGTTGTGGTAATTGCTGAAATCTGCCACCGGCTGTTTGCAGAAATACTGCATTATGATTGGATTTAGATGCTCCAATAAATACATCTTCCAGTCCATCATGATTAATGTCTGCCACAGCCAGCGCAGGCCCTTCTGTGGAGAGCATATGAGCCATCAGTGGTTCCCGGTCAAACTCATTGAAAGGATTTTCTGTATGCCTGAACAAAAGTCCTGAAGCTGCCGTAATATCTTCAACCGTTTTTTGGGAATGCCCGTTCAAATGATTGCGCAGCATCGAATAATCGAAATTTGGCAGCCCTTTTTGGTAACTGAACTTATTTAAAACACCCTGCTTTATACGGATTGGCTGACAGC
>CALPNW020000035.1 GCA_943325035.2 Sphingobacterium thalpophilum
ATCCTATAATATCAATGGAAGCAGGAATGGTGCTCAGCTAAACCTAAGGATAGAAAATAAAACCAGTGCAACACACGGATATTTTGAGGTAGAAGAGAAAGCAAGTGAAACAAGCACTATAAGAACAAAAAGAACAATTCCATTCAGCATGAATGCCAATGGAAAATCCAGTATACGATATCCGATGAACGATGTGTTTGAAAGCACGGTATCAATGTTCATCAATGGAAAACTACAGGACGTTGTGTATATGACTGATGGTGTCTGGAATATTGGTTATGATCCCGCTAAAACAATTTTAAAAAGTTTTCAGGTTAAAAACGATAGTACCAGGCAGTTGGGTGAAGACTACCCCGTATTCAGAAATGTGGCTGTAGAAGCAACTACCGCAGAATTTGTTTCTGTATACAAAGTGCTGCGTGGAGCCGGTGTTCCTCAGCATTTAACTGCCTATAAAACCCTGGCTTTTTCTGCAAAAGGCGGAACCAATCTCAGAATAGTGCTGGTGAAAAATTCTATTACCAATTATCAGAATCAATACTCCTATTCAATGCCACTGGCTTCAGAACTCAGTTCTTATAATATCAGTCTCGATGATTTTAAATCTGCCGGCACAACAGATAAAACTGATGCAAATGATATTACAACTGTAGTATTCTCGTTTGAAACCACAAGTGGCAAAACAGTTACAATTAATACTCTCTTGAGTGAAGTTGCTTTTTCTAAAAAAACAGCAGGTTATCTGAATAGCCAGGAGGCAGCTCAGATTTATGTATTCCTAACCCTGTAACCGGCAGCAGCTTTACAGCAGGATGCAACTGTACGGTTAATATAAATATCACCCTACAACTTACAGCGGCTGCCAGCGGGAAAGTGCTTTTTACTAAAAACACCAATGCGATTAAGGGTGATAATATTGTACCAGTAAAGCTGACTACACCTGCAACCCCTTCTGTTTATTTACTGAGCATTACCGGAACAGGGATTAACCTTAAAACAGGTAAGGTAATCGTTCAATAATTCTCTAATTATATCAATAGCATATCTTAAAAAAGTCCAAGAATACCTGGACTTTTTTTATACGTTGAACTCAATCATAAACTTAACCAGTGCAGCCGGCGAACTGAGTTGCAATTTCTGCATAATATTTTTCCGGTGAGTTTCCACAGTATAGATACTCAGGTGCAGCTTATCTGCAATTTGCTGATTAGTATGGGTTTCCCTGAGATAAAATAAAATTTCCTTTTCCCGTTTGGTGAGATTGTATTTGCGGAGAAACACATCCATTTTATTAAAAGCATCTTCCTGATCAATTTCTTTTGCCTCTATAAAAACGGCTTCCCCTGCGAATACTTTTTTTATAGCGCCTGATAGTTCATCCCTGCTGCTGTTTTTAAAAATATACCCATCTGCTCCTGCAGTTCTTGCTTCTTTAATCAATTTAGCATCGCTGTAGGCCGAAAGTATAAGTACCTTCACCGATCCAGAAGACTGCTTGATATATTTGATAGTATCCAAGCCATTTAAATTAGGCATATTAACATCGAGCAGAATCAGATCTGTTTCCGGTTGCTGGGTAAGCAAATAAAGCAACTGCTTACCGTCTTGGGCAATACCGGTAATTTTAAAAATAACGTCGCTTGCCAATATCATTTTCAAGCCCTCTACAAACAAAGGGTGATCATCGGCTATGATAATATTAATCGCTTGGCTCATAGGTAAAAAATTCAATATACATAATTTAAATAACGGAACAAACACCGGTCCTGAAAAACAGGGGTATATTTTTACTTAGTAACCGCCAATTTCGTAATAGGTTTCTGCTCAACAATACTAAGATCCGGGGGTATCATCGTTTCGCATCTGGGGTACGTACCATAAAACCAGATCTGTATTTACGATTGTTTCAGGGATGGGCGCTATGAATTTCTCCAGCCCCTGCCGGTAATCATTGTTACATCAAGGCCCGATAATTACCAGATCCGCATCTCCATCATCCTCATCCAGGTGATTTTTGGTTACATGAAGATATGCGTGATCTCCTCATCCACTATCCTTAAACTACCCTCTACCCGGTTCTATATAATATCCTCAAAGCGGTTGGAATATCACCTGAAGCGGTTTCAAATTACCTCTACCCGGTTCTATATAATATCCACTACCCGCAGCTGTTTCCAGTTTACACTGATATCCTTGTTTTGTATTGCTGGTTGAAGGTTGATGTAATTACCACTGTTCCTTATACCATAAATTTCAGCTGTTTTTCTCCCATTCATAAAATGACTGTTTATTACCTGCAAATGAGATCCTGAAAACCGGACAGTAGATTCCGTTATTACCACAACCTCTGCCAAGACTTGCGAAAACCACCCTGAAAATGCCATCATTGTAAAAGAAAAAACGCTACGTATAGCTGTAATTACAAGTAACAGGCTATAATTCACTGAGGAACTGCTGCTCCAGCATAAATCCAACAACGCTGTCTCCTTCCACTATTTCTGCAAATTTGGGCGGATCAGTGGCAATTACAGCAGACTGACTAAATATAGGACAACCTACTTCATCACTATAACCAAACCCATCGGTTCCGGTACAGCTCACATGCCAGTCTACCAGTTCAGCACTATTAATCACCGGGGTAGATTTATAGCTAACATTGCTGATCATTAACCCATCAGACGCGGTTAAAACATAGTCTGCTTTCCATTTATTTTAACTGACCGTATTCACTTTTCACAATAACAATCTGCAATATTTTCATTTTGAATTTTTCATTCTGTAACAACAGTCTGGTCGGCATCCTTGACCACATGCGTCCATCGTAAGCCCACCAGTTTGTCATCAGTAAGGTCCACAATTGCCCATAATACCCTGTTGCCTTTTACAAATGTGGGCGCAACACACAGAGGTCCGGACCGCCCTCATTTGGTTCTTTTCAATGCTGTTTTGGTATTAGACATTACCGGTATTTCTGCAGAAGGTTTAAACCCAAGCACCTTCCCCAATTGTGATTGGCAAAACCTAAAGCCTGAATTACTTGTACATACCGAACACTGTATATTCAAAGACTGCGGAATTTCCCAGGCCTTTTTGTTGGTATCTCTCTGTATGCTTTAAGAGCCAATTACAGATTATAAATAAATATATATACCATTTTTTTGTCGTTTTATGCACAAAAAGACACTTTATGTATTTTTAATTGAATCTTACGAGCAAAAAGCTTTATTTTGTATCTGATTAAATAAAAATTTTATGTCTTTAAGATTTAACGCTATCAGCAACATTTCGAAAGAAACTGAAGGAGTAGTATCCAAACCCAGTACAAAAATTACCGGAATTTTTGGAGAAAGTGTATTTACGCTTAAAACTGCACGTGAATTTTTAAGTGACGAAGCCTATAAAAGCATGGTTACCAGCATTCGCGGAGGTAAAAAAATCGATCGCAGTGTGGCCAGCCAGATAGCGAATGGTATCAGGGCATGGGCAGAAAGCAAGGGTGTTACCCATTATACACACTGGTTTCAGCCGTTAACAGGTACTACTGCAGAAAAACATGATTCTTTCTTTACTTTAAAAAGCGACGGTACTGCTATAGAAGAATTTGATGGTGCTGCGTTAATACAACAGGAACCTGATGCCTCTTCATTTCCGAGTGGCGGATTAAGAGCAACATTTGAAGCCCGGGGCTATACTGCCTGGGACCCTTCTTCTCCAGCATTTATCATTGAAACAGGAGATGGAAGAACTTTATGTATCCCTACAATTTTTGTTGCTTATACCGGCGAATCGCTAGACTATAAAGCACCTTTGCTAAAATCTGTAGAAGCGCTGAATAAATCTGCAGTTGATGTATGCAACTATTTTGATAAAAACGTATCTAAAGTAACGGTAACACTAGGTTGGGAACAGGAATACTTTGTAATTGATGAAGCATTGGCAAATGCCCGTCCGGACCTGATTCAGTGCGGCAGAACAGTATTTGGCGCTGCTCCTGCAAAAGGCCAGCAACTGGAAGATCATTATTTTGGATCTATACCGGAAAGGGTTTATGCATTTATGCGAGATTATGAAGCTGAGGCCTACAAACTGGGCATTCCACTGCGTACACGTCATAATGAAGTGGCTCCTGCACAGTTTGAGTGCGCTCCGATATTTGAAGAAGTGAACATAGCCGTTGATCACAACACTTTATTGATGGATGTGATGAGCCGCGTTGCCAAGCGGCATAAGCTGGTTGTTTTATTACATGAAAAACCATTTGCCGGCATCAATGGAAGTGGAAAGCACAATAACTGGAGTCTAGCTACGGATACAGGTGTTAATCTCCTTGCCCCCGGTAAAACACCAAAGACCAACCTGATGTTCCTTACCTTCTTTGTAAATACCATTAAGGCGGTTCATGATTATGCAGATATACTGCGTTCGGCCATTGCGTCTGCTCCAAATGATTTCCGTTTGGGTGCCAATGAAGCCCCTCCTGCAATCATATCTGTATTTGTTGGGCAATACCTGGCAAAAGTGTTGGCAGATGTTGAAACCAGGGTAGGAATTAAGTTCGACGAACAAGACGAAGCAATTCTCAAGCTGGACCTTCACCGCAGTATTCCTGAACTGATGCTCGACAATACCGACAGAAACAGAACTTCCCCATTTGCTTTTACCGGTAATAAGTTTGAATTCCGTGCAGTAGGTTCATCTGCCAACTGTGGAATTTCAATGACTGTTCTGAATACAATTGTTGCAGATACGCTGAAAAAATTCAAGACCGAAGTAGACGCACTGATAGAAAAAGGAGATAAGAAAGAGATTGCTATTATGCATGTGATTCAGAAGTACATTGTAGCAAGTAAAAAAGTATTGTTTGAAGGAGATGGTTACAGCGAAGAGTGGCATAAAGAGGCTGAAAGAAGAGGATTACCCAACCTTAAAACCACTCCTGTTGCTCTCGATGCAATGCTTACTGAAAAATCAAAGCATCTATTTGAATCTAATGGAGTATACTCTCATTCAGAACTGGAAGCCAGGTATGAAATTGAGCTGGAGAAATATATTAAAAAAGTACAGATAGAGGCAAGGATCATGGGAGATCTGGCCATTAATCATATTTTGCCTGCTGCAATTAAATACCAGAATATTTTACTGCAAAACGTCAACGGACTTAAAGAAGCCGGATTGGATGAGTCTGCTTACAATAGCCAGATGACCATATTAAAATATGTAAGTTCCCACATTGCTGTAATTCATACCAAAGTAGACGAAATGGTTGAAGCCAGAAAGACAGCCAACAATATTGAACACAGCAGAGACAAAGCCATTGCTTACGAGAACATCAAGAGCACTTACTTCGACGAGATCCGTTACAATGTAGATAAGCTGGAACATTTGGTTGATGATGAATTATGGACCCTTCCTAAATACAGAGAGTTATTATTCCTGAGATAGGATTTGTGCCGACATTAAAGCAAACTTTACCGATAACGAATAGTTGATCCTTAAAAATCAACTATTTTGTTTTATAAATAAAGACATATGAAAAAAATCTTCGCTTTACTTACAGTAGCTATTTGCTGCTCTTTTTCTGCAATAACCCTGCAAGCTCAGGGTGGTCAGCAAATGACTCCCGAGCAACGGACTGCTATGATGAAAGAAAGGTTAAAACCACTGGGATTAACTGATGTTCAGTCCGACTCTGTTGTTGCGGTATTCACTGACCGTTCTATCATGGCTGGCATGGGAAACATGAGAGATATGGCTCCTGAAGAAAGACAGGCCAAAATGAAAGAAGCCAATGATGTCAGAGAAAAAAGACTGGAAAAATCTATTGGTGCAGAATTGTGCAAGAAAGTAATGGAACTGATGTCTCAACGCCCGGGTGGTGGAAGAGGCGGTGGAAGTAAATAAATCAATTACTTCAAATGCATAAAAAAACCTCATCATTTGATGAGGTTTTTTTATGACTTATAAATCGGTTGTACTACTATTTCATTTTAAAATCTTCCAGAAACTTAGTGGTGAAATTCCCTTTTCTGAAATCTTCATTCTGCATCAACTGTAAGTGGAAAGGAATGGTTGTTTTAATACCCTCTATCACATATTCACTCAATGCACGGTACATGGTATCAATGGCCTCTTCTCTGGTCTGTGCAACTGTGATCAGCTTACCGATCATAGAATCATAATAAGGAGGAATAACATAGCCTGCATATACATGACTGTCTACCCTTACACCATGACCACCCGGAGTAAATAATGTAGTAATCTTTCCTGGAGATGGCCTGAAATCATTGTAGGGATCTTCTGCATTAATCCTGCACTCAATCGCATGCATCATTGGTTCATAATTTCTACCTGAGATCTTCTCTCCCATGGCTATTTTGATCTGTTCCTTGATCAGATCAAAACTTATCACTTCTTCAGTAACACAATGTTCTACCTGTATGCGGGTATTCATTTCCATGAAGTAGAAATTCCGGTGTTTATCTACCAGAAACTCAATTGTACCAACACTTTCATAGTTAATAGCCGATGCTGCTTTTATAGCGGCTTCTCCCATTTTCTGACGAAGTTCCGGTGTCATGAATGGAGAGGGTGATTCTTCTACCAGCTTCTGGTGACGTCGTTGTATAGAGCAATCACGTTCACTTAAATGGCAAACATTTCCATACTGGTCACCGGCAATCTGTATTTCTATGTGGCGGGGCTCCTCCACAAATTTCTCCATATAAATACCATCATTCTTAAACGATGCGGCGGCTTCCATTTTAGCTCCGGTATATGCTTTTTCGATCTCGCTTTCTTCCCATACCACGCGCATACCCTTACCACCACCACCGGCAGTTGCTTTTAAAATGACCGGATAGCCTACTTCAAGTGCAAGTGTTTTTGTTTGCTCAACACTTTCCAGCAAACCCTTTCCACCCGGCACAACAGGAACACCCGCAAGGATCATCGTTTCTTTGGCCGTGATCTTATCCCCCATCTTATTGATCATTTCCGGGGTTGGGCCGATAAACTTAATTCCGTGGTCTGCACAGATCTGGGAGAATTTTGCATTCTCTGCTAAAAATCCATAACCGGGATGAATAGCATCTGCATTGGTGATTTCCGCAGCAGCCATGATATGAGCAATATTTAGGTAAGAGTCTGCACTCTGTGGCTTTCCTATACATACAGCTTCATCTGCAAATTTCACATGCAGGCTTTCTCTGTCTGCGGTAGAATAAACAGCCACCGTCTTAATACCCATTTCTTTGCAGGTTCTGATTACGCGAAGCGCAATTTCACCCCTGTTGGCAATTAATATTTTTTTAAACATTGATGTTATTTAGAAATTAAGCTGGGTCTACCAGGAATAGAGGCTGATCGTATTCTACCGGACTGGCATCATCTACCAATACCTTAACGATGGTTCCTTTTATTTCACTTTCAATTTCATTGAAAAGCTTCATCGCTTCAATGATACATACCACTTTACCCGGAGCTATTTCGGTTCCAACTTCGGCCATTAAGGGTTTATCAGGGGAGGCACGACGATAAAAAGTTCCAATCATCGGGCTCTTAATGGTAATCAGATTATCGGCTTTGGCAACAGGTGGTGCAGCTATGGCTTCTGGTTGGGCAGCAGCAACAGGAGCCGGAGCCTGAGTAGTATAAACCTGATGCGCAGGTGCGGCTACAGTGATAGGGGCTTCTTCTTTTTGCTTGATGGTAACCTTACCATCTTTATCCTCTATGCTGATTTCGCCAATATTACTTTTATTGATGATTTTGATTAATTCGTGGATTTGCTTTAAGTCCATAAATGGCAATTTTAGGGTAAAATCAGTTATTTTTGGTCGAATCGGAGGGCAAAATAGCCCTTTTTTGGTTAAAATGGCTGTTTTTCTTATTTTAAAAAAAATGACCTGATGTTTTGTACACCAGGTCATTTACAGTATTATTCAGTTGAATTATTCCTTTACTCTTTCTACGTAATCACCTGTTTTTGTATTAATCCGGATAGCTTCTCCCTGATCCACAAAAAGTGGCACCATTACGGTTGCACCTGTTTCAATGGTAGCCGCTTTGAGGGCTCGGGTTGCAGTATCTCCCCGTAAACCAGGCTCACAATAGGTAATATGAACAACAATTTTCTCTGGTAATTCAGCCCCAATCGGTAATTCGGTTTCAGTATTGATAAATACTGAAACTTCAGAACCATCCATCAGAAACTGAGGTGCATCAATCATTTCTTCCGCTAATGCAATCTGCTCAAATGTTTCATTATTCATCAGGTTATAACCTGTTTCATCCTTATATAAGTACTGAAATGATTTCTTTTCTACACGTACCGGAAAAATGGATTCACCACTGTTCCATGTTTTTTCAATAGATCTTTTATTATCTACTCCTTTTAACTTAGCCCAAACCTTAGCAGCGGCTCTGGCTGTTTTGTTTTCACCAAATTCTACAACGGAGTAAAGGTTGTTATCCAGTTTCAAGATCATACCACGGCTGATGTCTGAAGTTGTTGCCATATTTGTATTTTTTAGTATATAACCCTGATGGGTTGGCGCAAAAGTAGTCATTGAACGCCAAAAAAAGAAAAAGCGCTGTTATTAGTTATTCCTTTTCAAAAAGGTGCTGGTAACGTTTGATCAGTTTGAAATTAAACATCACATGTGTGATAGTAAGCAAACTGATAAAAAACATAATCGCAGATATGATCCTGAATAATTGAATAAAAAAATCCAGGGAGATTTTTCCTGAAATCTCCGGCTGCTGTTCAATCATATCACTGAGCAGCTGTCTGAGATTAATATCATTGATAAAGAAAGCCGCAGATGAATTCAGTAAAAACATACTGGAAATAAATAAGGTTCCATATGCATTTACCTTGATCCAGTCTTTCAACGACGAACTGCAATGGCGATCATTACCAATACCCTGCACTAAAAATTTAAGGGATGCAAAAACATAGATTACAAAACAGGCCATGGCAAATACAATCAACAGCATGGCAGGGTTGCCCGATAAGGACATCAGCAGCATGAAAATATCTAAGAATCCGAACAGCAGCGCTACCGGAACAAGGATGTAAGTAAGTATCCTGAAAATGGTCAATTGTTGCATAATAATAGTGATTTATTTCAAATTCAGTTTGATCTGTAACTCCTCAAATTGTTTTGCATCAATCTGACTTGGTGCATCAATCATTACGTCTCTTCCGCTGTTGTTCTTAGGGAAGGCAATAAAATCACGTATACTTTCACTACCACCCAGAATAGAACAGAGGCGGTCAAAGCCAAATGCAATACCACCGTGCGGAGGTGCACCGTACTCAAATGCCCCTAAGAGAAAGCCGAATTTATACTGTGCTTCTTCTTCGCTCATACCCAATGCAGCAAACATTTTTTCCTGCAGCGGACGCTGATAAATCCGGATAGAGCCCCCTCCTATTTCATTTCCGTTCAGCACCATATCATAGGCATTGGCCTTGATCTCAGAATAAGGATGTTCTAAATATTTATCGGCATTTTCTATTAAAGGATTGTTGTTAATCATCACTTCTATATGATCGGGTTTCGGAGAAGTGAACGGATGGTGACGGGCAACCCATCGGTTGTCTTCTTCGGCATATTCGAACAATGGAAAATCCATTACCCACAATAATTTATACTCACCGGCATTACGCAACCCTAAGCGCTTACCCATTTCCAAACGAAGTTCACTGGTCGCTTTGCGGGTACGTTCCTCCCTTCCGGCAAGTATCAGTACCAGGTCACCAGCCTGTGCACCTGCAGCATCTGCGATTGATTTCAGTTTGTCCTCTGTATAAAATTTATCTACGCTGCTTTTGTAAGTTCCGTCTGCATTGCATTTGATGTATACCATCCCAAGCATGCCGATCTGCGGACGTTTAACCCACTCTGTTAATTCGTCGGTTTGCTTGCGCGTGTATTCGGCACAACCAGGAGCAGCAATAGCCAACACCGTTTCTGCATTATCAAACACACCAAAGCCCGCTCCGTTAATGAGTTCACCGGTTACTGTAATCTGACCACCTTTCAGAAAGGCAGATTTTAAATTGGCCAGTTTCATACCAAAGCGGATATCCGGCTTATCGTTCCCGAAATTCCACATGGCGTCTTCCCAGGTCATTCGTTCTACCTGTTCTGTATAATCAATATTTTTTACATCTTTGAAAACCCGTTTGATAAGTCCTTCAAACATATTCAGGATATCTTCCTGTTCTACAAAACACATTTCACAATCGATCTGTGTAAATTCCGGCTGGCGGTCTGCACGCAGATCCTCGTCACGAAAACACTTTACGATCTGATAGTACCGATCGTATCCGCTTACCATCAGTAATTGCTTAAAAGTTTGCGGAGACTGAGGCAATGCATAAAACTGTCCGGCATTCATTCTGGAGGGCACCACAAAATCCCTTGCACCTTCCGGAGTAGATTTGATCAGGAACGGAGTTTCAATATCCATGAAACTATTTTCATGCAGGTAATTTCTGGCAGAACGGTTAACCGCATAACGCAGTTCCAGATTTTTCTTTACTGCATTTCTGCGCAGATCAAGATACCTGTATTTCATACGCAGGTCATCTCCTCCGTCTGTATCATCCTGAATAGTAAATGGAGGAACTGCCGACTTATTTAATATTTTAAAAGAAACTACATTCAATTCAATATCACCGGTAGCAATATTGGCGTTCTTGCTGCTTCTCTCCTGTACCTTACCGGAAACCTGAATGACAAATTCACGGCCCAGCGGATTTTCATCCAGCACGGTATTCAGCTCTTCGCCGAACAGCAACTGGGTAATACCATAACGGTCTCTCAGGTCCACAAAAGTGATTGCTCCGAATTTCCTAACCGTTTGAACCCAACCGGCCAGTATTACAGATTCATTTACTTGATTTATCCTCAATTCTCCACAGGTATGCGTACGGTACATAAAACGATTGCTAGTTGGCGGCAAATATAACCTAAAACAGGAAAGTAGGGAGATTCAGGTATTTTTGCTCAAATGATGAGTGGATCTTCAATGAATATCAATACACTAAGTCCAAAAACCTATCGATTAGCAGTGGCCTGTTACTTTTTTTTAGCAGGAATCTGTTTTGCCACCTGGGCCAGTCGTATTCCTGATATCAAGCAGGCACTGCATTTAAGTGATGCTGCACTGGGCGGGGTATTATTTGCCCTCCCGGTAGGCACAGTGATCAGCCTGCCGGTTTCCGGCTGGCTGGTAGCCCATTGGGGCAGTAAAAAAGCTGCGATCCTCGGTGCGGTTTGTTATCCACTGATTCTGGTGCTCATTGGTTTCAGCGCAGGAGTAGGACAACTATTAACGCTGCTCTTCTTTTTTGGTTTTTTCGGAAACCTGATGAATATTTCTGTAAATACCCAGGCCATTGGAGTGGAAGCAATTTATGGCAGATCCATTATGGCCTCTTTTCATGGAGTATGGAGTGCCGCCGGATTTACCGGAGCAGCTGTTGGAACTTTTATGGTATCCGGCTCTATTCAACCCGGATTTCATTTTATAGTGATTGGAATTGCCATGTTGTTACTTGGATTAGTCATGCAGCAAAAAATGCTCGTTAAAGATGCTGGTCATTCAGGCCAGCCGCTGTTTGCCAAACCAGATGCCCTTTTATTAAAACTCGGATTAATTGCCTTCAGCTGTATGGCCTGCGAGGGAACCATGTTCGACTGGAGTGGTATATACTTTCAGAAAGTGGTTCATGCTCCTAAAGAACTGACCACACTGGGGTACGCAGCATTCATGTTCACCATGGCTGGCGGAAGATTCATTGGTGACAAGCTTGCCTTGCGCATGGGCATTAAAAAAATACTGGAAGCAAGTGGCATTGTGATTGGTGTGGGATTAATGATTGCAGTGATCTTCCCCAACATTACAGCGGCTACCATTGGATTTTTATTGGTGGGTATCGGGGTTTCGTCTGTTGTACCAATTGTTTACAGCCAGGCAGGAAAACAAAAAACAATGTCTGCCGGTGTTGCTCTGGCTGCAGTTTCTACTATTGGTTTTATGGGTTTCCTGCTGGGTCCGCCACTGATTGGCTTTATAGCTGAAGCATTCGGCCTTCAATGGTCGTTTAGTTTAATAGCCCTACTGGGACTTGGAACAACTTTGTTGGCAGGAATGACTAAATTTATTGAATAAGGGTACATCTGCACCATATACCTCCCACTCTGAAAAGAGGGGGAACAAAAATACTTAAACAATGAACAATATTCCTTTAGCAGAAAGAATGAGACCTACTAAACTGGATGATGTGGTTGGACAGGAACATATTACCGGTAAAGGGAGTATTTTACGAACAGCCATTGAGCAGGGCGTAGTTCCTTCTATGATCTTGTGGGGCCCTCCGGGAGTAGGCAAAACAACGCTGGCCAATGTGATCACCCAAACATTAAACGTTCCCTATTTTCAGCTGAGTGCCATCAGCAGTGGGGTAAAAGAAGTAAGAGAAGTCATTGAACAGGCAAAATCCCTGTCTGGTGCCGTGTTGTTTATAGATGAGATACATCGATTTAATAAAAGCCAGCAAGACGCCTTGCTGGGTGCAGTAGAAAAAGGGATCATCCGGTTGATCGGTGCCACTACTGAAAATCCATCATTTGAAGTGAACAGTGCCTTACTCAGCAGATGTCAGGTATATGTATTAAAGCCACTTGAAAAAGAGCAGCTGATCCGGCTGCTGAATGATGCTTTAACAAAAGACGAAGTGCTGAAACTGAAACATATTGAACTGAAAGAAACCGAAGCACTCATTAACATCAGCGGAGGTGACGGAAGGAAATTACTGAACCTGCTGGATCTGGTTATTCAAAGTGGTCAGACTGAAATTACCGATAAGCTGGTGATGAATGTAGCACAACAAAAAATTGCTTTGTACGACAAAAGCGGAGAGCAGCATTATGATGTGGTTTCTGCTTTTATTAAAAGCATGAGAGGCAGTGATCCCAATGGTGCAGTATACTGGCTGGCCAGAATGATAGAAGGTGGGGAAGATGTAAAATTCATTGCAAGAAGGATGCTGATATTTGCCAGTGAAGATATTGGCAATGCCAATCCAAATGCATTATTGCTGGCCAATACCACTTTTGATGCAGTCAGCAAGATCGGGTATCCGGAAAGCCGTATTATACTTTCACAGTGTGCTACTTATTTAGCTTCATCTGCAAAAAGCAATGCGTCTTACGAAGCCATCGCCAAAGCACAGCAGGCTGTTCAACACCACGGCGACCTTGCTGTTCCCCTGCATCTCAGAAACGCTCCTACCAAAATGATGAAGAATATGGACTATGGTAAAAACTACCAGTACTCCCATTTAGGGGAAGGTAATTTTATTGAACAGGAATACCTGCCCGAACAGTTAAAGAATGCTGCTTTTTATATACCGGGCAATAATGCAAGGGAAAATGAGCTGCGTAAATTTTTACATGATCGCTGGAAAGGGAAATACGGATACTAAATTCCTATCTTTACCTTTTATTGAATTCTAAAATACGATTGAATGAAGGTTGATACAATGCGTAAAATAGATAAATGGGCAGGCGTTCCACTCTGCACTTTTTTTAGCATTATTGCGCTGGTGACAGACCTCTTCAACAAAAAAAGCAATAAGCCCTCCATTCAAAAAACACTCTTTATTGAATTGTCAGAAATGGGCAGTGCAATCATTGCAGATCCTGCTATGCGCAAACTGCAGCAGGAAGGTAATGCAGAACTGTTTTTTGTGATATTTAAAGACAATGTAAAAAGCCTGGAAATTCTGCAAACTATTCCGGCCGGCAATATTTTTGTGCTTCGCCATAAGAACCTTATTCACTTAACCATTGATCTGTTCAGCTTCATGGTATGGTGCAGGCAAAAGGGAATTACCTGCAGTGTTGATCTGGAATTATTTTCCAGATTCACAGCGCTGCTGAGTTATTTTAGTTTTGCTAAAGACCGCATAGGATTCAGCAGTTTTCATGATGAAGGAATGTTTCGCGGATGGCTGATCAACAGACCTGTTCGTTACAACGCCCATGTACACATGGGTATCAATTTTATTTCATTAACCAATCATGCATTGGGTTACTACAGTAATCCTTATCCTACAACGCTGATACCCAAACAGGAGATTGCCTTGGCACGTGCCACTGTAACTGAATTATCTAAAAATACTGTACAACAGAAAATCAAAGCACTATATCCTGCATGGAGCAATGAACGGGTGATATTATTTAATGTAAATGCATCTGATCTGCTACCACAAAGACGCTGGCTACCTGCCAGTTTTGCCTTGGTAGCACAGAATTTATTGAACCAGTTTCCGGACATACTGATTGTGTTTACCGGCGCTCCTGCAGAAAGAGCCTATGTGCAGCAGGTAATTGACCTGACTTCGGGCGAACGCTGCATCAACTCTTCCGGCGTATTTTCTTTCAGCGAACTGGTGCCCTTATACAGCATCAGTCATTTTATGATCACCAACGATTCAGGTCCTGCACATTTTGCATCTGTAACCGATTTAAAAGTATTTGTTTTATTCGGGCCTGAAACTCCGGCATTGTATTTACCGCTGGGAGGAAATGCCGAACCCTTTTACCTGGGACTTGCCTGCTCGCCCTGCGTTAGTGCAGCTAACCACCGTAAAACAAGTTGCACAGAACGACCTTGCATAACAGGCATCACTACTTTGCAGGTTGAACAACGCCTGAAGCAATTCCTCACAGAAAGCAACTGATAAAATTATTGCTCTCCTACTTTCAGCAAATACATCGGGCTTAGCGTGGAAGCTCTGGTGGCTTTATTGATAAACTCACCGGTTAGCATGGTAACATGAAAATCTCCGAAAGTTTTTATAACTGTTCTTGGCAGTTGCAAAGAGTCGATTTTCGCAAGCCCTCTTGCTGAAGTATACACATATTTTTGTTGCAGCTGTTGGGCCTGAACTTTTTCAACAGTATAAAAAGGAATTACTGTTTTGAGTTTAAAACTGGTACTGAATTCAGTTACATCCAGACTTACTATACGATCTGCCGGAAATTTCTGCTCTATATAAAAATCAGCAACTGCGGATTCGGACTGGTACCCGGTTAGTGCCGGATAAAATTCCCTATTTAAATAATAATTGATGCTGAGTGTTACCAATAAAGGAACAAAAATCAACCTGACCAGTGATCCCTTATTTTTTGCATAAAGTGATACAATACCAAGTCCTATACCAAATACCATGATCAGGATGGTATCTGCATGCAAGAAATGATCCTGGAAAAAATACAGCAGTGCACCAGCTGCAATCAGGAGTAATCCTATAGTAATAAACTGCAGGATAGTGAGTATCCGAAGGGCTTTCTGAGTGGCAGTCAGTATTGCTGCTGCAGTAATAATAGCCAGTAAAGGGAATACCGGATTCAAATAATGAGCGAGTTGAAATTTTGAAGCAGAAAATATTCCGAACATTATCAGAAAACCAAAGTAAGTATAGGATTCGTGCTGGTCAGTTCTTTGAATCAGCCTTTTAGTTTTTTGAAACAATGCATAATAGGCAATCCATGCCCATGGTAGAAATGCCCATAAGAGGGTATGTACAAAAAAGAAGGGGTCACCGCTTCCCTTAATGGGTCCGCTGTTTACAAAACGGCCCCACTGACTGTCTATCAGAAAAAAACGAATACCCGATACACCTTGCCGGTCAAACACCCACTTCTCGGGATGCATATCGAACTGCTGGTAATATCCATATAAAGCGGGAGCCATAAATAATATAGAAAGCGCTCCACACAATAACCATTGCCAGTGAATGATCGATTTCCATTTTTGCTGATACAATAAAGTACACCCAACACCCGCAGCAACAGGAATGATCGTAAACAATCCTTTGGTCATCATCAAAGCAGCCAATGCAGCACTGCACAGAATCAGTTGCAATAATTTTCTGGTATCGAGGTATACAGCAACATGGTACAATGCCATTATCGTAAATAAGGTCAAATAGGGCTCTGCCCTGACATCCATATTGGAGGTGATAATATGTTGTGCCGTCATCAGGATCAGCGCTGCAATAGCACCATGCTTTGCCGAATAATACCTGCAGGCAAATAGGTAGGTATAATATACTGCCCCGAGAATACAGAGTACCGCAGGGATTTTGAAAGCTATCTGGTTAACCCCAAAAATTCCATATGACCATGCAGTAACCCAAAACTGTAAATGGGGTTTATCCAGCCAGTCAACTCCACGGAGTATAATATCTAAATACCGGCCCGATTCAAACATTTCTCTGGATACTTCTGCGTACAAAGCAGCATCCGGTTCCATGACTTCCACTAATAAACCGGCAGCATAAACAAGTAATGCCAGTATAAAGGTGGATTTCCATAAGATGTTCTCACTGATGCTGATTTTCTTCATACGCCTGCTTACAATTAAAAAATACCCGGTTAATAAATTGCAAAGTACAAAAATACTATTGCAGTTTATCCAATGATCGGGTCGCCCGGAAAGGGCGAACTGATCATTCCCTTATTAAGTACTAATTTTGGCTCATACCGGCCCATAAAAGAGAGTACTATGTCTACCACACATCAATTCAGCTTAAAACCATTTTCGGAACTTACTCCGGCAGAACTCTATACTATTATTCGTTTGCGCAATGAAGTATTTGTGGTAGAACAGGTCTGCGTTTTTCAGGATGCGGATAATAAAGACCAGGACAGTTTACATTTAATGCTCTGGCAGGGATTGGTATTGACCGCGTATTGCAGACTCTTACCACCCGGATTGGCCTATAATGAAATGAGTATTGGCAGAGTTGTAAGTTTGCCGGCAGCAAGAAGAACCGGTGCAGGAAGAAAACTAATTGATGAAGCCATCAAACTCTGTTACAGCCATTTTGGTGACGGTCCTATACGGATAGGGGCACAATGTTACCTGATTAAATTTTACGCTTCTTTTGGTTTTAAAGAGCAAGGAGATGTGTATTTAGAAGATGGAATTGAACATGTAGAGATGGTACGCTGATTTATTTCCATTGATCAACTGCCATACCTGCCAGCTCAAATCCTGTTTTCATAAAATCAAAGCCTTTGTCGCCCGTTAATGCACCATAGCCACTGCTTAAATTGGTAAAGAAAATAACACTGATATCTTCTTCTATAAAATGCAATGCAAATGTTCCTGAATAACCTCCATGCACAAATGCCTTGTGCCCGTTAATGTCTTTTACAAACCAGCCCAAAGCAATCGTTGCCCCATCAGCCGCAGTTGTTTTAGCATTATTTAATAAAACGGTTGGGGTGGTCATTAAGTTAAAGTTCTGCGCAGAAATTAATTGATGTTTTGCGGTGGCCTGAAGAAACTTTTCATAATCTGTAACCGTACTCATACCTCCTCCAAAACCATTGGCATCCATGGCCTGCGTGATAACTTCCAGACTGGATCTTACCAATACCCCTTTACGTTTAGTATAACCCTGCGCTCTGAATTGAACAATGGAATCTGCATTAATGTATGCAGTTTTACTCATACCGAGTTTATTAAAAATCTGTTCTTTAACAAATAGAGAAAAATTTTTTCCTGTAACTTTTTCTATAATGGCAGCCTGCATAAAAAATGCAGCATTACTGTAGAGGTAAGTTGTTCCTGATTTGGATTTCAGCGGAAGTTTATACAAATCCCCCAGCTGATCACTAACTGTATAGCGCAGTGGAGAGGGGCCAAAAAGTTTATAATAATTAAAATGATCGGAAGGCAACCCAGAAGTATGGTTCATCAATTGACGGATAGTAATAGCCTGATGTGTTTTTGGAACACTTGTTAAATAGGCAGCAATAGAAGAATCCAGATTAATCTTACCTGATTCAACCAGCATCATCATAGCAGTTGCCGTAAGTGGCTTAGAGACAGAGGCAAGTTCAAAAACCGTTTCTGGTTTAACTTTCACTTGTTGTTCAAGATTGGCAAACCCATAAGAGCTAAGTTTTACCTGCTTGCCGTTTTTAGTAACCAACAGCAAAGCTCCCGGAAAACTATCCGCTTTCATCTTAGTGTTTATATAAGTGTCGAAGCGATCTGTTTTGGGTAATTGGGCAGAAACAGACAAGGTTGAACATGATAAAATACAAAAAAAGGCCTTAAACATACATTACTATTAAACTATTTGAAGAATTGCAAATTATTGAATTAATCCGGATGTGCTACTTTAAATACCGGTTACGATGTTTCAATAGCCAATTATTATATGCATCCAACCATGCGGTAGGAGCACAAAAAAACCCAATCAGTAAAACTGATTGGGTTTAAATAAATATGGCAGCTACCTACTCTCCCAGCAAGATGCGAGTACCATCGGCCATGGGGGACTTAACTTCTCTGTTCGGAATGGGAAGAGGTGAACACCCCCGGCAAAACCACCATAAAGAGTTCAGTTGACTTAACATCAACCTTAATAAGTTAACATATTGGAAAAAATTAATCAAAACATAAAAAAATAAAGCTTACGGACAATTAGTACTACTTGGCTTTAATGTTACCATTTTTACACCTATAGCCTATCAACGTCGTAGTCTTCGACGGTCCTTAAAAGTAAACTCATCTTAAGGAAGGTTTCACGCTTAGATGCTTTCAGCGTTTATCCTTGCCGTACATAGCTACTCTGCATTACACCTGGCGGCATAACAGATACACCAGCGGTACGTGCGACCCGGTCCTCTCGTACTAAGGTCACGTCCTCTCAATTTACTAGCGCCCACCACAGATAGGGACCGAACTGTCTTGCGACGTTCTGAACCCAGTTCACGTGCCACTTTAATCGGCGAACAGCCGAACCCTTGGGACCTTCTCCAGCCCCAGGATGTGACGAACCGACATCGA
>CALPNW020000036.1 GCA_943325035.2 Sphingobacterium thalpophilum
ATGATCGAATCAAATTCTCCAGAATTATTAGCTACACAGGTAAGCTCCCAATAAGTTAAAATGATCTCATCGCCGGCAAGATTTTTTCTGGTAATAACAGGCTTGCTGATACCTGGCTGGCTGACACAATCTGCTATAATCTGCCCCACATTTGACAGATCATCTTTATGGATCGAATGAGACCATGGCTGACCTATTAACGATTTGCCTTCGTCAGCAAATACAGACTCAAAGTGTGGATTTGCATAAATATAGGTTCCGTTTAATCCTATCTGAATGGTATAATAGGCAGAGGAGTTAACCAGTACGGATACAATTTGCTGGCTAACGATATTCGATAGGGTCATTAATATGTATTGTAACCAAAGTTAAGCGAGTTGATTGTAACGCCGTTATGAAATCAACTAAAAAAATTCTACAATAAAACCAATGGTAGGGGTAAAGTTTGCATCGTTGTTATTCAGCAAATAAGGTACAGCATTGCTTCCATTTTGCTTGACAGGCAAGCCGTCTGAAGTAATAAATGCCGTGTTGTCTGCATTACGCTGAAAGGTATAGGTATCCGCTTTCGGAGTTATTGCCTTGTACCAGTTGGTAATATCCACAAACAGATCTAATGACATTTTTTTGTAATACCATTTTTTATCTATCCGGATGTCACTGGAGTTGAAATTGCCCAAACGCTGGCTGTTAATCTGAGAATAGTCTAATGTTCCTGAACCAAGTGTCAGGTAGCTGGCCCTGCTTGCTGCAAGATCATAAGGAGTATAAGGCACACCACCCTGAAAACGGAATTTCAGACCGAGTTCCCAGTTGCGCTTAAACTTATATCCTCCCACCAAAGACAGTAAATGTCTGTTATCCCAGGAACTCGCCGTATATCCGGAATTGGCATTGGTGTACTGGCTGTTGAAATACGTATAACTCAATACGCCAAAAAAGCGTTCGGTGAGTTTCTGCTGTGCAAAGAATTCAAAACCATAAGATCTTCCTTTACCATTGGTGGTAACAGCTTCATTCCCCAGTACACTAAAATCGCCCCCCTGGTTACTAAGGCTAATACCATTTCGTACACTTACAGGAACATTACTGTATTGCTTGAAAAATGTTTCTATAGTAAACCGGGTAGAAGCAGAAGGCAGGTATTCTAAGCCTGTCACATAATGGGTACTTTGTGTATAGTCTGCATTTTTATTGACCAGCTCTCCGGTGTTATTCCGGAATCCCAATGCGGTGTAAGGAAGTATTTTATAATAAGTTCCAACAGTTGCATTAACAGTCCATTTGTCGGATAACACATAGCTGAGCGAAATTCTCGGAGACAGGGTTTTTAATGGATTCATTCCATTAGTGGTAAAACTGTTCTGGTCAAAACGTAAACCACCACTGATCCCCAGTTTATTCTCCATGAACCTTTTACCGATCTGGGTAAATGCACCAAATCTTCCCATGCTGATGTCTCCAGAAAAATTATTGATGACTGCAGGAATAATTACATTTCCATTATTATCAGTAACTGCAGCTTTTACCGTTTGAACGGTTGTATTGGTTTGAGATACGAGTTGTGCAACAGCTCCATAACTGATTTTCCAGCCGGCAACCGATTTATTTACATCAAAACGAAGTTTGTTTTCAGTTTCACGGGAGTTGAAAAACAGGGTTCTTGCACCTTTTACCGGGCCTAAATTATTTTCATATTTCTCCAGTTGGTTATTAAAGGAATTTCTGCTGATGGCCAGGTTCCAGTATCCATTATTCAGTAAATGTTTGATGCTTCCGCCCACCGTATAGTTCCACTGTTCAATAAATGCATTGTTATTGAGTGCGTAGAGTTTTTCAGGAGTGGCTTTTTTAGGAGCAGCAAAGCTAAATTCATCAATGGCACCCACACCCAGAAAGCTGAGGGTTGTTTTTTTGCTGAGCTGGTGGCTGATCTTATATTGAAAGTCCCAATAATTAGGTCTGATAGGAAGGTCAATGGCTTTGAACAGAAATTGCAGATAGCTTCTTCTTGCTGAAGCAAGAAAAGTAGTTTTGCCGTTTTTGCTTAAAGGGCCGTCGAAAGTGGCAGCCAGTTCGGTTCCGCTCAACCGGATATTTCCCTGCAGGTGATTGGTATTGCCTCTTTTTTGTTTGAATTCAAATACAGACGAAAGGGCATTATCGAAACGGGCATCAAAAGCGGAAGAGCTCAGCTTTACATCTTCTATAAAACTTACGTTTAAGATACCGGTTGGCCCGCCTGCACTTCCCTGTGTTGCAAAATGATTGATTACCGGAATTTCAATGCCATCTAAATAGTATACGTTTTCATTAGGGGCACCACCACGGATAATGATATCGTTTCTGAAGCCGGCAGTACTTGCTGTTCCCCCAACACCCGGAAGGGCCTGTATTACTCTGGATATATCGAAGTTGCCACCTGGATTTGATTTGATTTCTTCGGTGGTTAAACGTTGAACACTTAGAGGCGTTTCTAAACTGGCGGCTCTGGCCGATTTGTTTTTACTGGTAGAAGTAACAGTAACTCCTGTAAGTTCGGTAATGGAAGGTTCCAGTTCTATCAATAAATTGTTTTCGTTTCCGCTGGTAATTGAAAGGTTGAAACGGCTTTGAGGAAGATAGCCGATGGCGCTGAATACAATGGTATATGCTCCCGATTGAATACCGGCAATCCTGAAACGACCCAGACTATCCGACACTGTACCCAATTCCGTTCCCGCTACCTGAATACTCACACCCTGTATGGGATTCTGCAGTGTTTTATTGATGATAACTCCGGACAACACACCCTGCTGCTGTGCAAAAACCGGTAGAGAACTCATAAAAAAGGGTAAAGCAAGTAGTAAAGTTCTTAATAGATTCATAGATTCGCGGTTTAACGATTACTTTACCAGAACAGACAAAAAAGGGTTTTGTTTAATTATATTCAGAAAAGCTTAAAATTTGTTTCAACATGAGAATTATTACTGTTTTAACCTTCCTGCTTTTTGTTACTGCAATAAGCGCCCAGAAGCAACCACTCAACCATACTGTTTATGATGGCTGGCAGGCTATCGGCGAAAGACTGGTTAGTAATAACGGGCAGTTTATAGCTTTTACCGTTAATCCTCAGGAAGGAGATGGTTCCCTCATCATTAAAACCGCTGCCGGAGATTCCAAAGCTACCGTAGCCCGCGGATATGGCGCATCAATGACCGATGACAACCGTTTTTTGATCTGCAAAATCAAACCTTATTTTAATGAAACAAGAGAGGCCAGAATTAAAAAGAAAAAGCCGGAAGACATGCCGAAGGATTCCATGGCAATTGTAGAGCTGGCTAATGGAAAAATAACTAAAACAGCCCGTGTAAAAAGCTTTAAACTGGCCGATGAAAATGCAACAGTATTGGCTTACTTATTAGAAAAAGCCCTGCCCGAAGCAAAGCCCAAAGCCACCATGGATTCAGTAAAGCGCATCAGTGCAATGGTTACTATGGCAGACAGTTTAATGCGGATGTCTGATAGTATCCGCAATAAGGCCAACGACGCAAAACTGAAAGGGATATCGGTGCTAGAAATTACCGGTAATCCGCGTCCTGCATTGCCTAAAGCACCGGAAGAGCCATTTGAAGAAGGTACCATGCTGATGGTTAAAAATTTAGTTACCGGAGAAGAAACCGGATACATGCTGGTGAGTGAATATTTTTATAATAAGAAGGGTAACGTGCTGGTCATGGAAACCACCAAAAAAACAGGAGACGCTAAAATAAAGCCTGCTGTCATGAAACTGAATATTGTTTCTGGTAAAACGGCAACACTGCTGGTAGGGTTTAATGATGCAAAAGGATATAAGTTCGATGAAAACGGAGCGCAGCTGGCGTTTGTGGCAGAAAGAGACAGCAGCATCAAGTCATTGCAAAAATTTTATAAGCTCTATTATCATTCCGAAGGAGCAGACAGCGCAACAATGATTGCCGGAATAAATACCGCAGGAATGCCCGCCGGATCTACTGTTGGAGAATTTACAACCATTAATTTCAGTAAAACCGGTAACAGGTTATTCTTTGGAACTGCACCGGTGCTTCCGGTAAAGGATACGATAACGCCTGATTTTGAAAGAGTAAGTGTAGATGTTTGGGGACAGAAAGATGACTACCTGCAGCCGATGCAATTAAAAAACCTCGAATCAGATCTTCGCAGAAGTCATCTGGCCCGTTATGATTTTAAGACGAAGTCTTTGGTACAATTAAGCACAGCTGCTTTCGGGAGGGGTGTTCAGCAGACCGCTGAAGGAGACGGACAATATTTTTATGCATCTGCTGATGAAGGAAACCGGATTGCTACACAGTGGCAGGGTTTTGCGCTCAATGATCTGTATGTGATTAATCCGGAAACAGGCAATAAAAAACTTATCCTTAAGAACTTTAAAGGGAATGCAATGCCATCCTCTACCGGTAAATACCTGCTGATGTATGATGAAAAGAAGCGCAGCTATTCTGCGTATAATGCAGCCACCCAGCAAACGGCTGCCTTGGGTAAGGATATTAAACTGGCTTTGTACGACGAAGAAAATGATGTGCCCGATGATCCAAATGCATATGGTATTGCAGGATGGATGGAGAATGACGAAGAAGTGCTGGTGTATGATATGTATGATATCTGGAAGCTGGATCCCAATGGTATAAAAGCATCGGTGAATCTTACCAATGGCCTGGGTAGAAAAAACAAACTCAGCTTCCGCAATATTGTACTGGACAGGGAAGAGAAGTTTATAAAAAAAGGACAGCAGTTATTATTATCTGTCTTTAACAATACCAATAAAGGATCCGGATTAAAATACTATACGGAGGGAGAGCCGTTTGTGCTAGCTGCCGGAGTACCGGTAACTCATCCGGTGCGTATTGCCGGAACTGTAAAAGCAAAAGAGGCAATGGTATTAAGCTACAGTACAGAAACCTATCAGCGCTCAGCAGATATAAGGGTATCAGCTAATACCGATTTAGGTGGTATGATGGCAGCAGCGTCTTTGCACCAGCCCAATCCTCAGCAGAACAATTATAACTGGGGAACAGCAGAGTTGTTTAAATGGAAAGCGTATACCGGAAAAGAAACAGAAGGGGTTTTGTACAAACCGGAGAATTTTGATGCAACCAAAAAATATCCGATGATCGTATATTTCTATGAAAGAAATGCTGCTACATTGTACAATTACAACGCGCCATCACCCACACCATCGAGGTTAAACATCCCCTTTTTTGTGAGCCGGGGATACATTGTTTTTGTTCCGGATATCTGGTACAAAACAGGGTATCCTGGTCAGGGAGCGTATGATTATATTTTAAGTGGAACGAGAGCCGTGGTAAAAAAAGGATATGTAGACAGCACAAAGATTGGCTTGCAGGGCCAGAGCTGGGGAGGATTCCAGATCGTTTACCTGATCACCAAAACAAACCTTTATGCAGCAGCATGGGCAGGTGCGCCAGTGGCAAATATGACCAGTGCATATGGTGGGATCAGATGGGGAAGCGGAATGAACAGACAGTTTCAGTATGAAAAAACACAGAGCAGAATTGGCGCAACGCTTTGGGAAAAGCCCAATCTTTATTTAGATAACTCA
Organism: Sphingobacterium thalpophilum; assembly: GCA_943325035.2. Lineage (GTDB taxonomy): Bacteria > Bacteroidota > Bacteroidia > Chitinophagales > Chitinophagaceae > Sediminibacterium. The sequence goes on from CALPNW020000036.1 coordinate 5,600, forward strand.
GCGCTGTTTTCACTTCCAAAAGTTAAAACACCATTGGTGATCATGCACAACGATGCAGATGATGCAGTGCCCTGGTATCAGGGAATAGAAATGTATACAGGCATGCGAAGATTAGGCAAACAGGTATGGATGCTGAACTATAATAATGAGGCCCATAACCTGATAGAGCGCAGGAACAGAAAAGACATCCAGATTCGCGAGCAGCAGTTCTTTGATTACCTGTTGAAGGGAGATAAGCCGGCTAAATGGATCACCGATGGAGTACCGGCAGTAATGAAGGGGAGAGACTGGGGATTGGGATATTAGCAACTAAACCTGCCCGATTATTCTTAATTTCGCACCCTAATTGAACCTGTTTGAGCGCACCTGTATTTTTATTTACACCACCATTTACCCAGTTGAATACGCCATACCCTGCAACAGCGTATATCAAAGGCTTTTTGAATACAAAGAATATTGCTTCTTATCAGGCCGATCTGGGTATAGAAACATTACTTGCCATTTTCTCTGAACAGGGATTGGTTCGTTTGTTTGACCGGGCAGAGTTGTTTGCTCTTTCGGAAGAGGTTTCTGAAAATATACAACGGATCATTGCCCTGAGAGACCACTATATCAGTACGATTGATCCGGTAATTCTTTTTTTGCAGGGAAAGAATCCAACCATGGCACACCTGATCTGTAAAAGGGATTTTTTGCCGGAAGCATCCAGGTTTCAGCAGATCGATGATCTCGATTGGGCATTTGGTTCTATGGGAATAGTAGATAAAGCCAAGCACCTGTCTACCATGTACCTCGAAGATCTCTCGGATCTTATAAAGGAAACTGTAGACAGTCATTTTGGGTTTAGCCGATATGCAGAAAAGCTGGGTCGTTCGGCCAATAGCTTCGATGAACTCTATGAAAATCTTAAAGACCCCTATACGTATATTGATGAGATATTGCTGGTTCAGCTGGAACAAAAAATGGCGTTCGTTCAACCTGAAATAGTAGCAGTTTCTGTTCCGTTTCCGGGTAACCTTTATACGGCATTCCGCTGTGGGCAATGGATCAAAGCCCATTATCCCAAAACAAAAATTCTGATGGGAGGAGGGTTCCCCAATACAGAATTACGCTCCCTGTCGGATGCCCGGGTATTTGAATTTGTAGATTTTATTACCCTCGACGATGGGGAGGCGCCCATAGAAACATTGATTGCCCATATCTACGGGCAAAAGGAATTAGCGGAGTTGAAGCGAACATTCACACTGGTAAAAGGGAAAGTGGTTTATTTCAATAACCATTCCTGCAAAGATTACAAACAGGGAGAAGTAGGTACACCCGATTATTCGGACCTGTTGCTTGATCAGTACATATCTGCTATTGAAGTAGTGAACCCGATGCACCGTATGTGGAGCGATGGCCGATGGAATAAACTCACCATGGCACATGGATGTTATTGGGGGAAATGTACCTTCTGCGACATCTCTTTAGATTATATCAAACTCTATGAACCGATTGCGGCACAACTGCTCTGCGACCGCATGGAGACCATTGTCAGGCAAACGGGCCAGAATGGGTTTCATTTTGTTGATGAAGCCGCTCCGCCGGCGCTGATGCGCGAACTGGCGCTGGAAATACTGCGCAGAAAATTAGTAGTGAGCTGGTGGACCAATGTGCGATTCGAAAAAAGCTTTACACGCGATCTTTGTATATTATTAAAAGCTGCAGGATGTATTGCCGTTTCTGGCGGACTGGAAGTGGCTTCCGACCGGTTGTTGCAGTTGATCCAAAAAGGCATAACCGTTGCGCAGGTAGCAAAGGTAAACAGGCATTTTACCGAAGCCGGTATCATGGTACATGCTTACCTGATGTATGGATTTCCTACACAAACCGAACAGGAAACCATCGACTCTCTCGAAATGACCCGGCAAATGTTTAAGCTGGGAATTCTTCAGTCTGCTTTCTGGCACCTGTTCACGATGACAGCGCACAGCCCGGTTGGCCTGAATCCGGAAAAATACAATGTTCGTAAACTATCTGCTGAGGTAGGCAGTTTTGCCAATAATGATATTGAGCACATCGATCTTACCGGTGCGGAACACAGTTTATTTGGGTTTGGCCTGGCCAAATCGCTGCTGAATTTTATGCATGGAACCCATCTCGATGATCCGCTGCACAAGTGGTTCGATTTTAAAGTGCCCAAAACAAGTATTGCTCCGGACTATATAGCCAATGTGTTGAATGAGACAGATATTGCTGTTACAAAACCTACCGCCAAACTGGTATGGATTGGTAAACATACGGGCACTGCTATTCTTACCAAATCCAAAAAAGGAAGTTCCTGGGAAGTAGCCAGCATGAGCTTTGTAACCAAAAAAGATACCCAGCAAATAAGTGTCAGTAAAGAACAGGGTAACTGGTTAACGGAAATGTTGCCCTTGTTATCCATCAATCACCCAAAGACATTCACCCTGCAGGAAGTAAAAGACAGTTATGAGGCTGCCGGCATGGAAGACTTTGAATTGTTCTGGGATAATAAGCCCATCAGTAATTTGTATAAATTGGGATTACTGCAGTTGTAGACAATGGAAAGGCCTCTTAAAACTTTATCTTTAGAATGCTTCAGCAAATAAATCATTATGATAGAGCAAACTGAATTTGTGGTGAGTGTACTTCCGATTGTGCCTTTACTTATAACGTAACAGCTTTCATCGCCAGGTAAACACCGTTCGTCCAGCCAAATCCATCCTGGTTAGGATATTCACCGCCGCCTGCAATAATGCTGATATCTGCTACATTGTATTTCTCCATCATTTTGCCCGTTTCGGTATAAGTTTTTTCATTGAGTGCCATCCAGTTTGTTCTGATAATTTCCGCAGCCGGGCTGGGAGCGTGGGCCTTCAAACCCTTATAGGCCATCCATTGTAAAGGAGCCCAGCCATTGGGTGAATCCCACTGTTGAATGGTTGTATTGAGTGTGGTAACAACTCCGCCTGCTTTAAGAAATCGGGTAGCAATTATTTTCTCTACGGCTTCACACTGTTCAATAGTTGCAATATGAAAGAATAATGGAAATACAGCTGCCAGCGTAAAATGGGGGGTGTTATTCCCTTTCTTAAACTGGTAGTCAAAATAAAACTGTTCTTCTTCATTCCAGCAGAAATGCCGGATAGCTTCTTTGCGTTTTTCTGCTTTCAGCTGATAGGCCTTTCCTTTCGCCTGATCGTTCCGGTTAAAATAAGCCATGGAGATCATCGTTTCAGTGAACGACAATAAGCAGTTCAGGTCTACCGGTATAATTTCGGTGGTTTCAATACTATGCAGGTTGATACCGTCTGCAAACCATCGGCTGCTAAAATCCCATCCCGACTCTGCAGCAGCACGAATATTTCTGTATACTGCGGCTTCAGGTTTTTTGGATGCCATGGCAATATGTTTGTCTTCTGTAAATGCTTCGGGTCTTGGCGTGTCTTTGTCATCCCAATAGCGGTTTAATACCGATCCGTTTTTTAAACGGACTACTCTGCGGTATTCCCTGTTTTCAGGTTGAAGGGTTTCTGCCCCATCCATCCAGAATGCATATTCTTTTTCGAGTTGTGGCAGAAATTCCTGAAGCAGTTCTGCGCCCTTAACTTCCATCAAAACGGTGAGCATCATGGCAAAGAAAGGCGGCTGAGATCGGCTGAGATAATAAGTTCTGTTGCCATTTGGAATAAATCCAACTGTATCTATCAGATACGCAAAATTGCTGATCATGTTTTCGATCAGATCCACTCTCCCGCAAACCTGTAAACCAAGCAGGGTAAAATAACTGTCCCAGTAATAGATCTCCCTGAATCTTCCTCCGGGAACAATGTATGGATAGGGAAGTGGTATTAAAGTGCCGGATTGCTGGTCGGGTTTTCTGGTTAATTCATTCCACAGATCATTCAGATGGAGATCAATGGGTTTGTTGGCCGATTGGTAATTACTGGTTTGTTCAGCAGGCAAAATAAAATTCTCCTGCACAAATTCTTTTAATTGAAACCCGGTGTTGTTCTTTTGTTCCTCATACTCTTTCAGTATATGGTCTGCTGTATATTTTGGCGTACAATCCACAAAAAATTTAGAGTCGGGGAAAATGCCACTAAGCTGAATATCCTCATAAAGCGGGGAAAGGGTTTCAATATCAAAAAACATAATACAAGATGTTTGCAGGTGGCTGAATATTTAAAAAATACGGATGTATTTTATTGCTTAATGCGGTTTTGCATCCGCTTAAATAATATTAAACAAACCAGTAAAATGGTCATCGGGATCAGGGAAAAATAAAAAGCATTCTGGCCTCCGTAATTTTCAAATATATACCCGGTAATGATAGAGCCGGTAGTTCCTCCCAGCGCAGAAAAAATAATGATCAGGCCAGACATTAATCCATGTTTTTTTCTGGGCAGTGTGCTGAGTATTACAGAGTTTACGGCAGGATATACAGGTGCCAGCAGTAATCCGATCAATGGAAAAATAAATGCGGCTACAGGAGCGTCTCCCCAGCCGGTAACAGGCTTTCCGCCTGTGTTTCCTGCTAATGGAACAGCCAGTAATACCAATGCTGCTGCAGCTATCAGGCAAATGCCCAATACCATCAGCCAGTTGAATTTTTTCAGTAACAATCCGGCCAGAAATCTGCCCAATGCAGTAGATCCTGCCAGTATGCTGGCCATTTGTATACTTAAGGCAACTGGCAGCAGCAGTACTTTATTATTAAAAGTGGGCAGCCAGCTCATGATGCTTTGTTCAATCAGTACATAAAAAAAAGCACAGAAAATAAAGATCAGTACAATCGGGTTGGCCAGTAGTTTAAACATCTGTGCAAATTCTTCGATCATAGAGGTTTTTGCATCATTCTTTACGGCCGATTCATCCAGTTTAGTGGTGAACAATAAAACAAATGCCATTGCGGCAAGTGCCCCCAGAAAATAATATACATCCAGCCAGGCGGTAGACAGCGGATTGTTATTGTCTACGAAGTAGCTGAAAATAAAATAGCCCGTTAAAATCCCTACCATAAAAAAAGACTCTATAAAACTCATCAGACTGATGTGTTCTTTTTCTGATTGGGTAATCAGGCCAATAGTGCTGTAAACAGACATTTTAATGAGTGCAAAACTGCAGCCTACTGCAGCAAATAACAGTTTGGTAGCACCAAAGCTATTCGTGGAAGGCATAATGAAGCAAATGGTTGCAATAAAAGCTAATGCTATCAGCATTGCATTTTTATAACCGATTCTTACTATATAAGAGGAAACTAAAAATGAAATAATGGCAATACTCAGGTCTTTAAATGCCTCCAGAACTGATGCGTCTCCCTGGCTGATTCCGTAGTTGTTCTGCACCTGCAGAATAACTGTACCAACACTATTGAGTAAAATGGCAAATACAAAGTAGTTGAGGAAAAGTGCAGTTTTGATTTTCCAGAATTTCATGGGCAGCGTTTAGTTGTACAATTTACGTATTACCTTCATAGGATGCGAACCCTTTTAACAACAGCTATTCTACTAGGTTTATTTTCCTGTAAACAACCAGATATGGCCCAACATCATGCATTTCGCTTAAAGCCCGGACAAGATTTAAAGCAGGCTATAGATTCAATGGTACAGGCAAAAAATATCCATGCCGGCTGGATCGTTACCTGTGTGGGAAGTCTTACCGATTACCATATCCGGTTTGCCAACCAGCCAGAAGGTGCAAAGGATACGGGGCATTTTGAGATTGTTAGTTTAGTAGGAACCCTTTCAACCGAAGGTTCGCATCTGCATCTTTCTGTTTCCGACAGCACCGGTAAAACCATTGGTGGTCACCTGCTGGATGACAATAAAGTCTATACTACTGCGGAAATAGTAATTGCCAGTTCTAACGATTTTAAGTTTACCCGTAAAGAAGATGGAACCACCCCCTGGAAAGAACTACAGGTAGAAACTATTCCGAAATAATTACTGCATTGTATATAAAAAAATGGGTAAGCGATCTGCTTACCCATTGCTGATTTTTAAAATCATTTTACGTATTTCTCCAGCCACTGGAACTGTTCCCAGAGAGTGTGCAGAATATTTTCCTTTCCTCTGTAACCATGCGCTTCGTAAGGCAGGTATACAAAACGAACTGTTCCGCCGTTCCCCTTGATAGCAGCAAATAAACGTTCACTGTTAATAGGAAAAGTGCCGGTATTGTCGTCTGCTTCACCATGAATTAACAGGATGGGTGTTTTTATTTTATCGGCATAACTAAACGGACTCATTTCATTGTACAACTGCGGTGCCTGCCAGTAGGTACGGTCTTCATTTTGAAAACCAAATGGAGTGAGGGTTCTGTTGTATGCACCACTGCGGGCAATACCCGCTTTAAATAGTTGGGTATGTGCCAGCAAATTGGCTGTCATGAATGCACCGTAGCTGTGTCCGCCAACAGCCACCCTGTTTCTGTCTGCAATACCCATTCCGGCCAGCTGGTTAATAGCAGCTTCTGCGTTGAGGCTTAATTGCTCAATAAAAGTATCATTTGGTTTTTTGTCTGCACTGGCTGCCACGATAGGCATTTCAGCATTGTCCAGAACGGCATAGCCCTGTGTTACATAAAAAACGGGTGAACCCCAGCTTAAAGTGGTAAAACGGTCTTTGCTGCCGCGAACCTGTGCAGCATCAGCAGCAGAATTAAACTCGCGAGGGTAAGCCCAAATCAGCAGAGGAAGTGGACCATCCTTCTCTTTATTATATCCTCTTGGCAAATAAAGGTCTCCGGTTAAATCTACCCCGTCGGCTCTTTTGTATTTGATCTTTTCTTTGCTTACACCATCCAGCGCAGGGTAAGGGTTGGTAAAGCTGGTGATGGCTCTGTCTGCAATACGCAGCATCAGGTCTTTGATGTAATAATTGGGAACGTCTTTTTGAGATTCTTTTCTGGTCAGTAAAGTGAGTTTGCCTGCATCCAGTACATCAGTCACTGCTTCAAAATTACCTTCGCTGCAACGCCAGATGATTTCATTTTGCTTGGTGGTAAGATCAAATTTAGCCAGAAACGGTAGGTCTCCTTTTGGAGAAGAACCGGTAGTATTGTTCATTAATATTTTACTGCCGTTCTCAATGGTGAGAATAACATCTCTTCCGTATTTGTTTTTACCGGTAAGGGGTGTCCCCGGATTATTGTAAGCATCGGTTTGGTTGCGCTCATACAATAACTCAATGGTTCCGTTATTGGAATTGTAGCGGCTGGCCCTGCCGGTTTGCTTAGCCCTGGACATTTCCTGAACAATAGCCAGTGTTTCATTGCCCCAGGTTGTTCCTGAATAACGCATTTTTGTTTTAAACAGTTCTTTAGCGCTGCCGGTAAACGGGGCACTCAATGCATAAACAGCATCATGAAACTCCACCTGTTTTTTAATTAACCCACTGTCTAATGGCATCGCCCATGTAACGGTGGCCGCTTCGTCGTCTCTCCAGTCAAAAGCCCTGGGTACATTCTGGGTGTTGTCGTAACCAGAAGGTGTTCCTTCGGTAGAAGGCAGTTCTGCCAGTACTTTAACGGGCTTGCCGGTTAAGTCTGTGATACTGACAACAGCAGGAAAACCATATGAGGTCACTAAATAAGAAAAAGGCTTTTGTATCTGACGCTGCAGTATATATTTTTTATCCGGAGACAGGGTAAAGCTGCTGATAATTGCAGGCTTGCCAATATTGGTTTCAACACCGTTTCTGTTCTGTACCAGCTGAGCAGTGGCATAGAATTCAAAGTTCTGTTCATCATAAGGGCTTTTGATCAGATCCTGAAAAGTGGGGCTGGGGGCAGTTTTACCAAGGTTCTGCTGAATGGTTGGCCCTTTAGGCGTAATGGGCCGCTTAGGCGCATTGGTTGCAGATTGAGTAGTTGCTTTGTACAGAATGGTATTGTCGTCTACCCAGGTATACGAGCTTCCTAAAACGGTATTTACCGCTTTCTTATTCATTTTTGTTGCTTTCTGTGTAGCAACATCAATCACATACAGGTCTACCTGTGTGCCGGTTGTATTGGTAAAAGCGATCTTTGTTTCTGAAGGACTCCAGCTTACATTTCCTGCAAGCAGGTTGGCCGGCAATCCGGTAACCTTGTATTCCTTGTTTTCTTTGATACGCTTCAGCATAAAATTATTAATGAAGTTTTGTCTGCTGGGCGAAAAATTGTTGGGATTTAAACGCATACCGGCAATACGCAGTTCCGGTTGTCCAAGTTCTTCCACGGTAGGGTAAGAGTTCCTCTCACTCAATAACATCCAATCTGCTTTTCCATCTATACTAACGCCCGGTGTGGGTTTGGCAAGTAATAAATCGGCAATGTCCTTCGGTGGAATCTGGTAAGAGGCTGCATCCTGCGCTCCGGCAATTCCAATAAACAGAACAACCAGACAGAGGGTGAATGTGAATTTAATTTTTAGCATTTGGCTTTGTTTAAGGGTCAACAACGGTAATATCCCTTTCGGGAAACCTAAATTAACAATAAATTGCCCCTAATCGGCTTCGATTTTACAAGCGGTTAAAAAAATTTGCCATTACAGGGAAGCTGTAGTATTTTTGCATCTCAAATGAAACAAAACCTGCATATCCATCATCATCATTTCTTGCCCATCGGGTAGGCGATTGGTGTGTATGTACCCTATACAAATCAGTGAAGCTTACCAACAGGTAGGCTTTTTTAATTTTATGACTATGAGTAATCAAATGAACACTACACCAAGGTTAAGACTGGCCATTCAAAAAAGCGGCAGGCTGAACGACGATTCTATGCGTTTATTGAAAGAGTGTGGTATTGATATCAGTAATGGGATGAACCAGCTTAAAGCAAACGCATCCAATTTTCCGATAGAAGTGTTTTTTCTGCGGGATGATGATATTCCCCAGTATGTAGAAGACGGAGTGGCAGATATCGGATTTGTGGGAGAGAATGTAGTTTTTGAGAAAAAGAAAAAAGTGGTGATCACCGAAAAGCTGGGTTTTGGCAAATGCAGACTGAGTATTGCTGTTCAGAAAAATGAAGAGTATACCGGTGTGCAATTTTTACAGGGCAAGAAAATTGCAACCAGTTACCCGGTTATTGTAGCCAATTTCTTAGAGTCAAAAGGGGTGCAGGCGGAGATACATGAGATCAGCGGAAGTGTAGAGATAGCGCCGGGTATTGGCCTTGCAGACGCTATCTGTGATCTGGTAAGCAGTGGGTCTACTTTATTCATGAACGGACTGAAAGAGTCGGAAGTGATCCTGGAATCACAGGCGGTACTTATAAAAAATGAAGGACTGGATGCGGAAAAACAACAACTGCTCGATCGGTTAATTTTCCGGATTCATGCAGTAAAAAAAGCGAAGAATACCAAGTATATTCTGCTGAATGCGCCCAACAATAAATTAAAGGAGATCATTGATTTATTGCCCGGAATGAAAAGCCCAACCGTATTGCCGTTGGCAGAAGAAGGCTGGAGCAGTGTGCACAGTGTACTCAACGAAAATGATTTCTGGAATATCATCGAACAGCTGAAAGCTGCAGGGGCACAGGGTATTCTGGTAGTACCGATAGAAAAAATGATCATCTGATACCCATAGGGATTAACCATATATTGTATGAAAATTATTAAGAACCCGGCTGTAACCGAGTGGCCTGATTTACTGAAACGGCCAGCTTTTAACAATAATGCTCTTGTAGAAACAGTAACTGCAGTTTTGCAGCAGGTGAAAACCGATGGAGATGCTGCCGTTAAAAAATATACCCTCCGGTTTGACGGTATAGCTTTAAACAGTTTTGAGGTAACCGTTGCAGAAATTGATGCAGCAGCAGATCAGTTGAGCGCAGAACTGAAACAATCGATCGCACTGGCAGCTGATAATATCCGCCGTTTTCATGAAAAGCAAATAGCAGCTGTAGAAGTAATGGAAACCATGCCAGGTATACGATGCTGGAGAAAATCGGTGGGAATAGAAAAAGTAGGTTTGTATATTCCCGGTGGAACGGCCCCTTTATTTTCCACTATCCTGATGCTTGGAATACCGGCTGCCATAGCTGGTTGCAGGGAAGTGATCCTTTGTTCTCCACCCGACAAATCAGGCAACCTGAATCCTGCCATACTATATGCCGCACAGCTGGTTGGAATCAAAAAGATCTTTAAAATTGGCGGAGTCCAGGCTATTGCTGCCATGGCTTATGGAACAGCAACGGTGCCGGGAGTGTATAAGATATTCGGGCCGGGTAATCAGTATGTAACCTGTGCCAAACAACTCATTCAGCAGGATGGTATTTCCATTGATATGCCTGCAGGCCCCAGCGAAGTATGTGTGATGGCCGATGATACTGCCAATGCTGTTTTTGTGGCAGCAGATCTGTTGAGCCAGGCCGAACATGGAACAGACAGCCAGGTATTATTGGTAAGTACCAGTATTGCAATGGTAGACGCAGTGATTCGTTCTTTAGCTGTTCAATTAGAACAATTGCCCCGAAAAGACATTGCCATCAAGGCACTGGAAAACAGCAAGGCCATTCTTGTAAAAGATATGGAGGAGGCTATCGCATTGGTCAACGAATATGCAGCAGAACACCTGATCATTGCCTGTGAGAACGATGAAGAGATAGCCGGTAAAATCATCAATGCAGGTTCTGTGTTTTTAGGAAACTATTCTCCGGAAAGTGTGGGTGATTATGCCAGCGGAACCAATCATACATTGCCTACCAACGGATATGCAAAAGCATACAGCGGAGTGAGTGTAGATAGTTTTGTTAAAAAGATTACCTACCAGAAACTGTCGCTGGAGGGCCTTCAGCAAATTGGCAAAGCCGTAGAGTTGATGGCAGCAGCAGAAGGGCTGGACGCACATAAGCAGGCAGTAACAGTAAGGCTTCAAACTAATTAATAAAAAAATTCATTAAAAATAATCAGGTATCATGGCGTTCGATCTGCATAAAATTACCCGCCCCAATATAGTAAAGCTGATAGCTTACTCATCTGCAAGAGATGAATTCAGTGGTGCTGCCAAAGTGTTTCTGGATGCCAATGAAAACAGTCTTGGTTCGCCTTTGATGAAGTGGTACAACCGTTACCCGGATCCGCACCAGAAAGCCATTAAGCATAAACTGGCAATTGTAAAATCCATTGCACCGGAACATATTTTTCTGGGGAACGGAAGTGATGAGTGTATTGATCTGTTATTCCGTAGTTTCTGTGAACCCGGAAAAGACAATGTGATCATTTGTCCGCCAACTTATGGCATGTATGAAGTGAGTGCCAACATCAATGATGTGGCCATAAAAAAAGTGCCTCTGCTGGAGAACTTTCAGTTGGATCTCATTCACATGGAAAATGCCATTGACGCCAATACAAAACTGATCTGGATCTGTTCGCCCAACAATCCAACCGGAAATTCATTAAACCGGGTAGACATAGAAACCATACTCAATAACTTTAATGGTATTGTAGTGGTAGATGAAGCCTATATTAATTTTGCCCGGCAGAAATCTTTTTTACAGGAACTGGCAGATTATCCGAATCTGGTAATCCTTCAGACTTTCAGTAAAGCATGGGGGTTGGCAGGACTTCGTTTAGGTATGGCATTTGCTTCTCTGGATATCATTGACGTTCTGAATAAAGTAAAGCCACCTTATAATATCAACCAGGCCACACAGGAACTGGCGCTGAAAGCCTTAGAAGAAACCGGTCAGGTAAATGATATGATTAAATTACTGGTGGATATGCGGGATGCCCTGGCAGCGGTGTTTCAGTCTATGCCAACAGTAGAAACCGTTTATCCGTCTGATGCCAACTTTATATTGGTTAAAATAAAGGACGCCCGTAAGATCTATGAATTTCTGCTGACCAAAGGAATTGTGTTGCGGGACAGAAGTACTGTAAAGCTTTGCGAAGACTGCCTGCGTATTACGGTAGGAACCGAAGCAGAGAATACTTTATTGGTAGATGCCATGCACGAATGGTATCAGTTGAATCCTTAATTTTACCCCATATTAAAATACACCATGAAAATACATTTACTACTTGTATCAACAATTACAGCTATTTCCACCTGTATGGCACAACCGGCAGAAGTAACCATTAAAACACCGGAAGGTTTCAACACCTCTGTTGTTGCAAAAAACTTTGGCCGTGTCCGTCATATTGCGGTAAACAGTAATGGAGATGTATACATGAAGCTGGAAAAGCTCACTGCAGCCAAGAAGGGGATTATCCGGTTGCGGGATACCAATAATGATGGAGTCATGGATGACACACTTTCATTTGGTAGCTATATCGGTACAGGAATCATTCTTAAAAACGGGTACCTGTATGCATCCTCCAACTCCGAAGTTTTCCGGTATCAGTTGGATGAAAAACAAAATATCATTAATCCCGATCAGCCGGAAACTATTGTTACAGGTCTGGTAGATAAAAGGCAACATGCTTCTAAATCACTGGCGTTGGACAATGCGGGTAATTTATATGTAAACATTGGTGCTCCGAGCAATGCCTGTCAGGAAGAAGACCGCAAACTGGGTTCTAAAGGAATGATGCCTTGTCCGCTTCTGGAAACAGCAGGTGGGATCTGGCAGTTCAGTGCCAATAAACTCAATCAGTCTTATGCACAGGGTGTCCGTTATGCAACAGGTATCAGAAACTGTGTAGGGCTGGACTGGAATAATGAAGTCAATGAATTATTTATTACGGTGCATGGCAGGGATATGTTGTTCCAGTTTTATCCGGAATTATACGATCAGAAAAGAGGAGCAGAGCTTCCCTCCGAAACCATGTATATGGTAAAGAAAGGGGATAACTGCGGCTGGCCTTATGCACACTGGGATCATTTTCAGAACAAGAAGATCCTGAATCCGGAATATGGTGGTGATGGTGTTAAAACCGGAGCTGACGATGCAATCAGTCCGTTGATAGGATTTCCTGGTCATATGGCGCCGAACGCGCTGTTGATCTATACCGGCAATCAGTTTCCTGCAAAATACAGGAACGGTGCATTTATTGCTTTTCATGGCAGCTGGAACAGGGCTCCTGAACCACAGGAAGGATTTTATGTAGTATTTGTTCCTATGAAAAACGGCAAACCTACCGGCAAGTGGGAAGTGTTTGCAGATGGTTTTTCAGGTATGGATAAAGTAAATAACCTGAATGCAGCAAAGC
>CALPNW020000037.1 GCA_943325035.2 Sphingobacterium thalpophilum
CAGGTTTTCAAAAGCAAATTCTACCATTCTTTCTTTATTTAAAGCAGCTTCGAATAAAGCAACTGAATTTACGGATACAGGTAAAACAGTCAATCCTGATCTGGTTCTGATCTGATTGATTAATGCAATACTTGAAGGAGTATACCCCTGAGCTTCTGCCAACATGAGTAATACATCCGCATACCGGATAACCGGCCAGTCACTTTCCCCGTCATTAGTTAATACTACTGGAGATAAATATTTTTTAGCATACAATTGCGCTGCATTTCCTGTTCCAAAAACAGCTACACTGGAAGCCCTTCTTGAATCAAAAGTTACTGCAGGTGTTACTGTCAGCATAAAATTACTGTCAACATCATTCGTTGGATAATTCCAACCCTGACCAGATCCGTTAATAATTGTTGAGCCACTGCTTAATGCAGCAAAATCATTTCCAAAAGAAGAACCAAGTCCTACACCACCGGCTTTATAACGAACAGTAAACAGTATTTCACTATTCATTTCAGTGGTTGTGGAAAATACATTGGCATATGTTGCCTGTAATGAGTAACCACTATTGGTTATAACATCATTGAATTTAAGAATTGCATCAGCCTTTCTGTTTAAAGTAAGATAAACTTTCCCTAAAAGTGCTTTTGTTGCCCACTGGTTCGCATCACCAATATTCAAAGCAGGAATTGCACTGAATTTTTTATTACTTAAATAGCCGGAAGCAGTTTCCAGATCGGCTAAAATGAGTTTATAAATATCCCCGACCGTTGAACGGTTGATGGTCTTGGCAGTTTCTGCAGAAGTTGGTTCATGAATTAAAAAAACACCACCAAACAACCGGGCTAAATTGAAGTAGTGATACCCACGGATAAACATCGCCTGTCCAGCAATAGATTTTCGGACAGAATCAGTCATTACAATATCTGTAGTACCCAATGTAATAGTACCGGCCGAAGGATCATACTTAACACCTATTTTTTGCAGAATAATATTACAGTTACGAATATTATTATAGGTATTTAACCAGTAATTATAAATTCCACCATTACTGGGAGCCGGATAATACATGTCCAGACTGCTGTAATCTAAGTTGATGGAACTCTGACTACCAGTTGCTCCAACCTTAGAAACATCAGAACGCAATTCTGTCAACTGCCATTCTAAGTTCATTGGTTTTTGCATCCCACTGTAACAACCTGTTAACCCGGCTTTAATTTCACTTTCGGTTTTGTAATAGGTTTCTGAATTTAAATTTGAAACAGGATACAGATCAATGGCTTTCTTACAAGAAACAAATGTTAGAAGACCAATTATAATTAAAAAATTAAAATATTTCATATGTAATTTTTTTACAGTTAAAAGTTGATGTCGATTCCGAATAAAAAGCTTCTGTTAATAGGGAATGCTCCGCGCTGGTATCCATCAATCAATGGTGTATTGTAAGGACCAGAACTTATTCTTGCTTCAGGATTGAGTGCTCTGAAAGAAGCAGCTGTTTTAAAGAACAAGTTAGATGCGGTAAAATAGAAACGCATTGAACTTAATTTAGCACGCTTGATCCAGGATTCTGGTAAGGTGTATCCTACAATCACTTCCCTTAAAGCCCAATAAGACGCATCTTCAACTGTATAATCTGTTAAAAGCCAGTTTTGAAAACCTACATTCGCAATAGGTGTTTTACCGTCGCCCGGATTCAAAGCACTTACCCATCTGTTGTCACTATATGCTCTGGTAGTTCTTTTGATTTCTAAATAGTTTGCATCTCCATTGATAATTGATCCTCCTTGTACACCTTGCAATAAAAAGCTAAAATCTAAAGCTTTATAACGGAAAGTATTGGTAATACCCCATGTGAAATCAGGATAAGGACTTCCGATTACGGTTCTATCATTACCGTCAATTACATTGTCACCATTTAAGTCCTTTAATTTAAGACCTCCCGGAACAAAATAAGGAGTTAGGGCAGTTTTCAATCCGCCCGCAATTGCCTTATCTATATCACTTTGAGATAACCATACGCCATCTGTTTTGTATCCATAAAACTGAACCAGTGGGTCTCCGACTCTGTTTAAATACAATTCCGTTCTTTCGCCCTGATTCAATATCAGCGCTTCTTTTCCAAGTTCTATGATACTGTTTCTGGTTTGTGCTATGTTAGCCGAAGTTGTCCAGGTAAAGTTTTTCCTTTTATAGTTGTTCGAAGTAACCTCAAACTCAAATCCATTATTCCTGAGGCTCCCAATATTATTCCAGGTTTGTGCTACTCCTGTAAAAGCCTGTGCAGATTGTCTTAACAGTAGCTTTTCTGTTTTAGACTGATAAACATCCAGAGAGAAACTCAAAGCATTACTCAGGATTGAAAGATCTACACCAAAATTATATTGATTGGTTCTTTCCCAGGTAATATTTTGATTAGCAGAAATGGAAGTAGATGGTATCTGACCAACCGTAGTTGACCCGTTACCTGCACCATTCACGTAGTTGGCACTGAATAATAAATCTAAAAATGCATAATCGGCAATTCTGTTATTTCCGGAAACCCCATAGCTTGATCTGAGTTTCAGGTTATTTATCCAATTGACATTATCCATGAACTTCTCTTTACTGGCATTCCAACCCAGAGATATTGATGGGAAAGAACCCCATTTATTTCCATTGGCAAAATAGGAACTACCATCTGCCCGGAAACTGGTGGCAAATAAATATTTATCCTTATAGCTATATGTTAATCGTCCCAGATAAGAAACAAGACCAATCTGGTTAATGGTATTGGTAGAACTGGCACGATCAATTGTTAATGCATTATTGAGAGTTTGGATATTATCACTGGGATAATCTAAACCAACCACCTGCTGTGCCTGATTTTTGGTTTTTTGAATAGTGAAACCAGCCAAAACATTAAAACTATGGTCTTTGATTCGCTTAGAATAAGTCAATGTGTTCTCATTTAAGAGATCCATATTGAAATTGTCATTATATACTCCACGGTTCACATCACCTGCTCTGGTTGCATCCCTTTTTGCAAAGTTATTTCCTTTGGCATAGAACATATACGCACTTGCCAATGATTTGAAATCTAATCCCGGCAAAATATTTACTGCAAGGTCAACTGAAGTCAAAACCCTATACTCATTCGTGAATTGGCTTTGATTTTCCATTGAAGAATAGGGTGTTTGATTGGATGTATTAAACGGGTTAACAATGGTTGCTCCGCTAGACCATAGGGAACCATCAGGCATTGTTCCGGAATAGGTTCTTCCACTAAAATATCTGGCCTGGGCGTAACTGCCGGCTGTAACAGAATTCGCTGGAAGTAGATTAATAAAAGTAGCCGTAGCATCATTTAGAGTTGTCGGCATCCAGGATCTCCATCTTACGAAATCCTGAAAACGTTCGGAAGGTGACTCCCTTTTTGCATATGAGGGGTTCAGGTTAAAAGTCAATTTAACTTTATTACTTAATTGCGCTTCAATTTTACTTCTTAAACTAAATCTTTCATACTCACTATGAATCATCATTCCCTGGTCATTCTGATATGCACCAGAAATAAAATACTTGACTTCTTTACTTCCGCCAGAAACACTTAACTGAAGGTTTTTTAAAGTTGCGTCTCTAAGAGCCACTTTCTGCCAATCTGTTGGGCCACCTGTTAATTCATTTTCTAAAACATACCCTGCCCTGTCTTCATTAGGAGCAATACCTGTAACCGTTAACTGAGCTGCAGGAACACTTGGATCTAATTTCTTTAATTCTGCTTCTGCAAATAATAACTTCAACCACTCCGATGAAGTCATAATTCCATAAGTCTTATATGCCGACTTAGTACCTAAGGAAGACTTAAAGTTGTATTTAGGCTTTGTAGTTTTTCCGGATTTTGTAGTGATCAGAATCACACCACTTGCACCTCTTGAACCATAAATTGCAGCAGATGCAGCATCTTTCAATACCTCTATTGATTCTACGTCTGCAGAGTTTACAAAAGACAATCCGTCAGCAACAGGGTGACCGTCCACTACAACCAGGGGATTTGCCCCTGCATTAATAGAACTGGTTCCCCGCACTCTTACTTTTGCAGGTGCACCCGCTTCAGGAGATACATTTTGAATTGAAACCCCGGCAATTTTACCCTGGAGTGCCTGATCCAGTCTGGAAACCGGCGCTTCATCTAAATTTTCATTTTTAAATTTTGATACCGCACCGGTAAGGCTTGATTTTCTTTGTGAACCATAACCAATAACAACCACTTCATTTTCAGAACCAGCTGAACCAATCATAGAAACAATAAATACAGTTTTATTGCCAATGGATATTGATTGACTGGCAAAACCAATAAATGAAACAATTATTTTTTTAGCACTGTCCGGAACAGAAATAGCAAATGTTCCATCAGGCTTACTTGTCTGACCAAGAGTAGATTTATCAAAGGTGATTGATGCTCCGGCAAGTGGTTCTCCACTCGATTGATCAACCACTTTTCCGGTAATTACCTTTTTTTGTGCCATACCCGTTACTACTATTAAAAGCAGAACCAGCATCAGCATTAATTTTTTGAATTGATTCATAATGGCATTTTTATTAAATTGTTGATAGTCTTAAAATATAGATATTGATTGATTAATGATTAAATAAAGTCTTCGCGCATTGGAGTAAATACATCTATTAAAACGCCTGCTTCCAGACATAATGCACCGTGTAACAGATTTGAAGGCACATGAAATACATCTCCTGCCTTCAGGATTTTTTTAACCCCTTCGATCTCTATTTCAAATACCCCACTTTCTACATTGGATACCTGTACATGGTAATGCTGGTGAACTGCACCGATTCCACCTGTTTCAAATTCTACCCTTACCAACATGATTTTTTCATCGTAAGTCATTATTTTCCTACGAACCCCTTCAGCCATTTGCTGCCATTCAATCGAGTTGATATCGTTAAAATGCTGAGGACTAATTGTTCTTTCTGTTGTAGACATTTTTATCCGTTTTATTAATTTATATGTTCAGGTAATTATTTGATCAGCTGATTGTTATATACAACCGCATAAGGTCCGCTCCATTCTATGTTTTGATCTCCAGCTTTAAATACATGGACTTTATTCAAATCGAAATTATTGTTAGACTGAATCACCAGTAATACTTTGTTCTTATATATAATTTTCCCAACAGTATAATTGGCATCATCCTGAAGCAATTCCATAGAACTCAATGAAGAATAAGCCCCATTGGCCAATTCTGCAATAGGGCTGTAGTTTCCATGTAATTCAATAACATTCAAAAACGTTGGGCTTACAGATGTAGTGCGAATGATATAAGAAGGATCTCTCCTTAAATTAAAATTCGGATCATTGGCACCTGTTCTTGTAAAAAACACCTGAGCCGAATCCGTAATGAATGAAGAAATTGTATAAAAAGCTTTATCATTTAAGAAGGTAAACTGCGCCATAGGCCCACTCACTTTTCCTTCTGCTTCTTTCCATAAAAACTGATACCCGTTTTTATTACCCAATGTTTTCATTGAACTGATTGCAGTTGCGTATTTAAAATTGGTGCTGATAACAGATCCGGAATAATTAAATGGCAGGTCGTACTGGTGTGCTGCAGTTGCTTTTGTTTTAAATAAATCTACAATCAAAGGCTTAGTCTGATCAGGCAACTTCACCATAAAAACAGTCCGTTGTAATTGAACATCCTTGTATGCCGTTTTATCTGCAGAGGAAACCACCTGCAAATTCTGATTGGCTATTGATCCGAATAATTTAACCGGCCAGTTTTTTTCACTTTCTGCTTCTTTACCCTCATAATGGCTGGTTTCATCTATAGTAAGGGTGTTGTGGGCAATTGTTTGTTGAGCATATGCTTTTGTTTCAGGCAAATACCTTCCTCCCCATTTTTGTTCAACCCCGATAAAACGGGCCGCACCATAATCCTGTAATATTTCATTTCCATTATCATATATATTGATATTCAATTTGTCGAAATGCCCATGAGCCATACCATGAGAACTATACTTGAATATCAGAGAAGTAAGGTTTTCATTTTTACCGATTCTCATTACAGAAACACCTCCTTTATTTCCATTCGCGCCGTCAGTAAACGCAACAGGCTGATAGGGATAATAAGATGCAATATTTTTTTCCTTCTGCAATGCAGTACTGATAGCAGCACCACCCGCATTCAAAATGACTTTCCCCTGGGCTTTAGCAACCGGTAAGTAAGCAGGATCAGGTCCATACACCTGCCAGGCTATATCAATGGCTACAACCAATTCGCTGGAGATAAATGTTTTATCTTTTAATGCATCATTGTATGAATAAAAGCCTCCGTTTAAGTTAGTTTGCTGCAATGCCCCATTCAAAGCTTTTTGAAGAATATTATTGCGCAACCTGAAAATGCCTAATTCAGGTTTTGTATTATTGATGGCATTCGCAAAAAAGTAAAAAGGCAAAATCGCATAGCGTGTATAATATGGACCTTCATTGTAATAACCATCTGGTGAAAACAACCCGTTTAAATGCGCGATAAAACCAGCCTTCCCGTCTTTCTCTGTTCCATATAATGCCATCTTTACATATTCTTCATTATCGGTTGCTACCCCCACGATACCTACACCTGCACAAGCCCACACCGCATGATTATGAATTAAATTGAACCAGGGTTTTATATCCTTAACAAAATAATCAACTTCTGGCTTGAAAGCACCCGCTGCAATTGCTGTTCTTTCAGCAGGTGTTAAATAATCATGAATAC
The DNA here is from genome assembly GCA_943325035.2 of Sphingobacterium thalpophilum. Lineage (GTDB taxonomy): Bacteria > Bacteroidota > Bacteroidia > Chitinophagales > Chitinophagaceae > Sediminibacterium. The sequence goes on from CALPNW020000037.1 coordinate 6,741, forward strand.
AATCAAAGGCCAGCCCTGCATATACCAGCCAATTCGCATCATTTAATGCCTGCCAGAATATTCTACCCGGAGAGGTACTGGTTGCTTCAGGGTGATTTTTTAAGGTTGGATTCAGTGCAGCATACTTTAAAAACAGATTTTTCACCAGCAATGCATACCTGGTGTCTCCGGTTATCTGGTACAAAACCCCGGCATTAAACATTAAATTATAATTTTCCTTGTGCTTCTCGTGTGTGTACCCACCTGCCGCATCTTTGGGAACGGGAACATCAATGTCTTTACCCACCCAGATATCAACTGAACTTTTTATTTCATTAAATGATTGCGTTAAAACCGGGCTGGCAGACAAACCTGATTTCACCAATAATAAATCCTGTTTTGTTGCAAAAGCAACAGGATGCTGCTGGGCAGATAAACCGTTGGCGGTAAGTAGCAGTAAAAAAGTAAAAAACAATATTCTTTTCATTTCAGACATTCTGGTTTTACAGGTATCAACCGTTTTATTTTTTATACAAAATACGTTCCGCCGTTAATTTCAATACTCGCTCCGGTAATAAAGGAGGATGACTTACTCACCAGATACAATACCAGATCTGCTACTTCAGACGCTTCGCCCTCTCTGCGCAATGGAGTGGCCGCAGCCACGTTTTTCCTTACTTCATCTTTGGTAAAAGTGTTATGAAAACTTGTATTGATCATGCCCGGACTAACACAATTCACCCTGATCCCTTTGGGGCCAAGTTCTTTAGCCAGTCCTTTTGTCATTGTTAAAACAGCTCCTTTAGCAGAAGCATAAGCCAACGCACCAAATCCACCACCGTCTCTGGCAGCCTGACTACTGAAGTTTACAATGGCGCCGCCATTGGTCATATAAGGCACTACGGCTTTAGTTACAAGAAATACAGACTTTACATTCACATCCATAACAGCATCCCAGAATTCTTCGTCCATATCACCCAGTAATTTTCTGGCAATTAACCCACCTGTAACATTTACAAGAATATCAATTGTGTTTCCAAAAGCTTCAGTACACAAATGCACTACATGTGCAACATCAGCCGGAACGGTCATATCACCCTTTGCAATGATGGCCTGACCACCTGCATGTATAATTTTTGCTACTGTTTCCTGTGCTTTTTGCTCGTCGTTTAAGTAATTAATACAGACTTTAGCGCCTGCCATTGCAAGTTGGAGGGATACCTGCTCCCCTATGTCTCTGGATCCTCCAGTTACAACAGCAATTTGATGATGTAATAATTGCATAAATGGCCTTTTAGCTAATCGAATACTAATATTAGTTGCATTATTCAGGAAAGAAATTTCGAAGATGATGTTATTTTTCTATTTATTTTGCATTTTTAGTATATTTTATCTAACGTTTATGTATTTTCATTAGATAATATCATTAAAACAAGACCGATAACCTTGCCGGGAACGCAACCGGGAAATTGCCGGAAAAAATGCTAAACTGCACTTACATTTAATGTGTCAAATGGAAAAACAAACAACAATTAAAGACATTGCGAGGGTGTTGAATCTGTCTACTTCAACAGTAAGCAGAGCACTCAGAGGCGCCGCAGATGTTAAGCCGGAAACAAAAAAAGCAGTGCAGGAACTGGCAGATCAACTGTCTTATCAACCCAATAAACTTGCGTTGAGTTTACTGAACCGTAAAACAAACAGCATTGGAGTAATCATTCCCAATCTGGACTATGTTCTGGCTACAATGGTGAAGGGAATTGACGAAGTTGCCCTGGAAGCAGGATATACTGTAATGGTTTGCCAGAGTGATGAGAGTTTCGGGAGGGAGATCGTTAACACCAACCGCTTACTCGAAAGTCTGGTGGACGGTTTTATTGTTTCTGTTTCAAGCGAAACAAAGGTTTATGATCACATCAAAAAAATTCAAAATAAAAAAATCCCGCTGGTATTATTCGACAGGGTAATCAATAACATATCTGCACCGAAGATCAGGCTGGATAATGTGGATGGCGGTATACAGGCTACACAGCACCTGATTGATCAGGGATACCGGAAAATAGCCATACTTGCCGGGCCCGAAAATTTAAATATCAGCAACAAAAGAATGGAAGGCTATTTACAGACATTAAGGGCCAACCATTTAAAGTTCGACAAGAACATGGTCATACATTGTGACTTTAATCAACAATATGCTTATGAGGCTACCAGAGAACTGATGGCCATGAAACAAAGGCCTGACGCTATTTTTACCATAAGCGACAGAATGGCCATCGGTGCTATGCTTGCCATTAAAGAAAAAGGATTGAGCATGCCCAATGATATCGGTCTGGTTGGTTTTAATAATGAACCAATAACCAGTTTAGTTACTCCTTCTATTTCCAGCGTAGAAATGTATGCCTTTGAAATAGGAAAAGCCACCGCTAAATTATTCATTGAAATGCTGCACAGTGAGGAAGACATGTCCGACAGGGAAATTGTTGTTAAACCAAAAATATTTGTCCGGGAATCATCATCCAGAATAGCTATAAAAAAATAAAATGAAAAGAATATTTGTTGCAGCCACTTTAATAGGCAGCCTGCTTTCATTAGCACATGCCGCAACCATACAAGTGAAAAATGAAATAGAACTGCAAAATGCAAACCGAATTGCTGTTGCGGGAGATATTATCATACTCCAAAATGGGAAATGGAATAACATCAACCTGCAATTAACCTGTAACGGAACAGCTGAGCAGCCCATTCGGTTTAAAGCTGCTACAAATGGCAGTGTTCACATTACCGGAAAAAGCAGTCTAAAAGTTGGAGGAAACTGGATTATAGTGGAAGGACTGGCATTCACAGAAGGTTATACAAAAACCGGAAATGTCTGGGAATTTAAATCCGGTAATCAGGTAGCTAATAATTCTAGAATTACCAATTGCCTGATCAGCTCTTTCAATAATCCGGACAGAATGAAAGAAAATTACTGGGTAGCTTTATATGGAAAGAATAACCGTATTGACCACAATAGTTTTATAGACAAAACCAATATGGGTGTACTTATGGCTGTTATTTTAGAAGATGACAGAAGCAGAATGAACAGCCATTCTATCGACAGCAATTATTTTGGGCTCAGAAAACCATTAGGCAGTAACAGCGGAGAAATGATCCGTATTGGTGTTTCAGAGCATTGCACTTTTTATTCAAACACAAAGGTATTGAACAACTTATTTGATCAATGTGACGGTGAAACAGAAATCATATCTGTAAAGTCCTGTGGCAATCTGGTCAGGAATAATGTATTTAAAGAATGCCAGGGTGCAGTTGTATTGCGCCATGGAAATAATAATACCATTGAATCAAATTTGTTTTTAGGGAACGGCAAAAAAGGCAGCGGCGGAGTAAGGGTAATCAATGAAGGTAACTGGATTGTAAATAATTATTTTTCACATTGTGCAGGGGAGGGATTCAGGTCTCCGCTGGCAATAATGAATGGTGTGTTCAACTCGCCGCCAAACCGCTATTTACCCGTGAGAGATGCTGTGATAGCCAATAACACTTTTTCCAATTGCACACCATTCAGTTTGTGCGAAGGAAGTGATGCGGAACGAAGTGTTTCACCAAAGAATGTTTATCTGATTAACAATCTTTTCTACTCAGACAAACCGGTTCCTGCTTTTGAGCACTATGACAGGATCGACAGTATTTATTTCAGCGGAAATATCATCAATAGTAAAATCAGCAAACCCGTTCAGGCAGGATTCAGCCAGAAAGATCCTGCTGTTTCCATGGTTTTCGATAACGCTTTTCCTGTATATACAACTGGCAGGTCTAAAGTTGCATTACCCGATTCTATACTGCAACAGGCATCTGAAAGATTACAATACGGGCTTAAGGAAATGATTGGCTGTGCAAGCCCCGCTTATTTTACAGCACTCTACAAACAATCCGGAAAACTGGGTATTCAATGGAAAATGCCTCCGGAAAAGCAAAACAACCAGGTAATTTTATCGGTTCAGTGCAAAGATGCCAATGCAGTATATGGTGCATTAAAATCAACTGCAAAATCAGTTAAAATCATATTAACCGGTACCAGCTATGTTTTTGATCACCCACTGGCAATCAGCAAAAACACCAGTTTCAGCAGCAGTCAACATGAAATTAATTTCAGCTCATCCGTTTTCCTTACTTCCCTTTTTGAATTAAAGGCCAATACTGTTTTTGAATTAACCAAAATAAAGATCAATTCAAAAGGATTGAACGCAGGTAATTTCATTGCTGCCGACAGTACCGGAACCTGCATACATTTTACAGTAAAAATATCCAATAGCAGCTTCTCCGGCCTCAGCAACAACAGCTTTTTAAATACATACCGTTCTGCCTATGCAGACCTTATTGCTATCACCAACACGCGGTTTATAAATAACAGCAGCTATCTTTTTAAACTTACCGATGAGAGAGAAAAAAAAGGGTATTACAATGTAGAACAGATGCTGATTGATCATTGTGTATTTGATAACAATAACGGAGAGCTATTGGGGCTTTACAGAGCAGGCGTTGACGAAAGCACTATGGGTCCTGATCTCGTATTCACCAATAACAAAATATCAAATTGCAATAGCAATGAATCACTCATACACTTATTAGGCGTACAGAGATCAACGCTCTTTAATAATAGTTTCAATAATTCCAATAACAACCGTATCACAATTAAGTACACCGATAATTTAAGAGCCAAACACGAACAAAAGAACAACAGCTTTGTAAAATCCGGTTCAGTCATCGAAAATAAATTTGTAATCAATCTTAAATAAAACAACATGAAGATCATTCACCAGACACATCCGGAAGATTTTGTAAAATACAATACGCAGCAGATCAGGGAGCGTTTTTTGCTGGAAAAACTGGTTGAGCCCAATTCAATCAATTGTGTGTATACGCATTACGACAGAATGATAATTGGTGCCGCAAGCCCGTTAACAACCGGATTAAAATTAGGGACATATGACGCCTTAAAAAGTGAACATTTTCTGGATCGCAGGGAAATGGGGATCATCAATATTGGTGCTACCGGGGTTATTACCGTAGACGGCGAGCAATTCAGTTTAGACAAACTGGATTGCCTGTACATTGGTAAAGGGAAAAAAGACATTCAGTTTGGCGGCTCCGGATCAGATACCCTTCCCGCAAAATATATTTTCTTTTCCTGTCCGGCACACGCTGAATATCCGGTGCAACTCATGAAAGCAACAGCTGCAACACCGGCAGAAATGGGAAGCGCAGAAACAGCCAATCACAGAACCATTAACAAGTACATTCATGCTGAAGGATTAAAAAGCTGTCAGTTAATGCTTGGGGTAACCAACTTTAAACAGGGAAGTATCTGGAACACAATGGCACCGCATTTACACGACAGAAGAATGGAAGCTTATTTTTATTTTGACTTACCTGAAACCCAGCGGATCATTCACTTTATGGGAGAACCACATGAAACAAGACACTTGTTTCTGAACAATGAAGAGGGAATTGTTTCTCCGTCCTGGAGTATACATAGTGGCGTGGCAACTGCTGCATACTCATTTATCTGGGCTATGGCAGGAGAAAACATGTCATTCACCGATATGGATCCGGTAAACATCAAATCACTTCAATAAACTATAAAATGTTAAACTTCAGAGTAGACCATAAGATCGCTTTAGTAACAGGCTGCAGCAAGGGAATCGGGATGGCTATTGCCATTGAATTAGCCAACAGCGGTGCTGATATTATTGGGGTTAGCAATAGTATGCCGGAATCCGGCAGTGAGGTAGAAAAAGCAGTAAATGCTGCCGGCAGAAAATTCTATGCGTATCAGGCAGATTTCAGCAACAGGGATTCATTGTATGCTTTTTTAGATAAAGTAAAAGCAGAACATCCCCGGATTGATATCCTGATCAATAACGCAGGACATATCATGCGCAAACCTGTTGCAGAACATCCTGATGAATATTGGGATACGATCATCAATATCAACTTAAACGCACAGTTCATCATCACCAGAGAAATAGGTAAATCAATGCTTGCCCAAAAATCCGGTAAGATTGTATTCACCTGTTCACTTTTAAGCTTTCAGGGAGGCATTAATGTTCCCGGATATGCTGCAAGCAAGGGTGCAATTGCCTCCTTACTTAAATCTTTTGCCAACGAATGGGCCCAGCATGGTATAACTGTTAATGGAGTTGCCCCTGGTTATATAGCTACCGATAATACCGCCCTTCTCAGAGCCGATGAAGAAAGAAATGCGGCCATACTTTCCAGAATTCCTGCAAACAGATGGGGAACAACAGCAGATTTAACAGGTGCATTTGTGTTCCTGTCCTCCCCTGCCTCGGATTATGTAAATGGAACCATCTTAACTGTAGACGGAGGCTGGATGGGAAGATAAACAAATGAAAGATTAACATAATTTAACCTGTCCGGCATCAGTGTCCGGACAGGTTATCCTGTTATTTTATGATTTTTGTCAGGAAATAAATTTGAATTTTTACGGAACTTTGCTCCTATCAATCATTTAATTCTTGTAAAATGAAAATAGAGCAGATTTATACCGGCTGTCTGGCACAGGGCGCTTATTATATCACCAGCAACGGTGAAGCCGCAATTGTAGACCCGCTCCGCGAAGTAAAGCCTTATCTGGACCGGCTGGAAAAAGATGGCGTTCAGTTAAAATATATTTTCGAAACCCATTTTCATGCAGACTTTGTTAGCGGGCATCTGGACTTAAAAGCCAAGACAGGTGCAACCATTGTTTACGGACCAACCGCAGTTGCCGGATTTGAATGCATCACCGCAAAAGACAATGAAATATTTATTGTTGGTGATATTGCTATCAAAGTTTTACATACTCCCGGCCATACAATGGAGAGTACCACTTATTTACTCAAAGACGAGCACGGGAAAGACCACTGTATATTTAGCGGAGACACTTTGTTTTTAGGAGATGTAGGCCGGCCGGACCTTGCCCAGAAAGCAGCCAATATGACCAAGGAAGAACTGGCAGGTTTATTATATGATAGCCTGATGAACAAGATCATGCCACTGGAAGATGATGTAATCGTTTATCCTGCACATGGTGCAGGAAGCGCCTGCGGTAAGAATATGATGAAAGAAACAGTTGATTCGCTCGGTAATCAAAAGAGAATCAACTATGCATTAAACCAACCAGACAGGGAGTCTTTCATCAAAGCAGTTACAGACGGATTACTTCCTCCACCGGGATATTTTGGAATGAATGTACAGATGAATAAAAAAGGGTATGAAAGTTTTGACACTGTTTTGAAAAATGGAATGAATGCACTCTCACCGGATGAGTTTGAAACTGCTGCTGAAAATTCGGAGGCGCTTATTTTAGATACAAGAGCCAATACTGATTTTTACAGGGGATTTATTCCGCAATCGGTGAATATAGGATTGAACGGAGATTTTGCTCCATGGGTTGGCGCATTGATTATAGACGGTAATCAGCCTATTTTACTGGTCACTGATTTGGGTAAGGAAGAAGAATCCTTAACCAGACTAAGTCGTGTTGGTTTTGACCATGTCATCGGCCATTTGAAAGGTGGTTTTGATTCATGGATGAAAGCTGGCAAAGAAGCAGATACAGTAGACCGGATTTCCGCAGAGTCATTTGCTGAAAATGCAGACGTCAACAGGGAAACAATCATTGATGTTCGCAAAGAAACGGAATATGCTGCCGAACATGTGAACAATGCTTATAACAAACCCCTATCCTATATCAATGACTGGATAAAAGACATTAACCCCGAAGATCATTTTTACCTCTATTGTGCCGGAGGTTACAGGAGCATGATCGCTGCTTCTGTGCTGCAGTCACGGGGTTATAGAAATTTTACAGAAATTGCAGGTGGTTATACAGCAATCAGTAAAACCAACATACCTAAATCAGACTTTATCTGCCAGAGCAAGATCCTGAAAGTATAATGCATTGATATTACTGCACTATACCCTTTTCTTATTTGGCTGCAACATAAGCAGATGGATTCTTTACGAATTCATCCTTACATTCTTTGGAACAGAATCCGTAAACTTTATCCTTGTAGTGGGAAGTATCAGACACCCCTGCACTTACCGGCATACCACATACAAAGTCTTTCTGTGAATCGAATTTTACTTCCTTGTAAAGATCATGCACATCTGCAGCAGTACTATCGGGCATTCCGGAGGAAATGGTTGTTTCTACCGGCTCGCTTGCGGTTGTTTTCTGCCCGGTTCCGTTACAGGCCTGAATAGCTACCATTGCAATTATTGCAAAAAATAATTTTGTTCCCATATAGTTAATATTAAGATTAGCGGGTAAAGTTACCAATTAAGTAAATAACCTGACTATACCGCTATTCACTTAACTTCAAATTAAGAAAACCATTACCTTATATGAAATCTCCTACCCTGATCATATTACAGTTCTCGTTGCTGGGAGGTATTATACTGAACACCGGAAATAGTTTATTTACCATAAAAAGCCTGCTGATTACTGCCCCTGCAATATTGCTGGCCGTATGGGCGATAGTGGCCATGCGGAAAAGCAGATTCCGTATTTCCCCAATACCTGCGCCTGATGCTTCACTGGTAATTTCAGGCCCTTACCAATTCATCAGGCACCCAATGTACAGCGCTATATTGCTGTTTGTTACTGGTCTGCTGGTGATACATTATAACACAGCACAACTGATCGCTGCACTATTGCTTGCATTGGTGTTACTGGTAAAATCAAAATGGGAGGAGATCATGCTCATCAATAAATTTCCTGAATACAAAGCTTATATGCGGCACACTAAAAGTATCATTCCTTATATTCTGTAAAACGCACCCATTCTGTTTGATACTAAACAGTATGCTTTTTAATAAGGCTAACCAGTGCAGATTTGGGAACTACTCCGCTTTGTCTCCAGAGTGGTTGTCCGTTTTTAAACAGAATCAATGTTGGTACCCCCTGTATCTGGTAAGCCCCGGCAGCTGCCGGATTTTTGTCTACATCAATCTTAATAATGGAAGCGGCATCCCCTATTTCTGCCTTTACATCCTTTAAGATGGGTGCCATGGTTTTACAGGGGCCGCACCATTCGGCAAAAAAATCTACCAATACGGGTTTCTCCGATTGAATGATTTCGGTAAAAGTCATAAAGCTATTTTTAACTGTTTTCGGAAATTGTTTTTTTCTCCCGCTTAAACAAACTCAACAATAAGGAGCCCATCACAGCACCATAGAGTGTACTGTTCAGCGGCTTTGAAGTAATGGCGCAGGTACCAGTTGAACAACCAATATAATTCCAGTACATAAAACCAGCCACGGCTCCAATAACTGCCCCGATAAAATATAAATTATTATCTTTAAACCACTTCTTCATAACTAATATCTTTTGTACTGTCTGATTGTTTTTTAACGGGAGTATAACAAGCCCCTGTTCCGCAACATCCCTGATTAAATAATGCCATACCGGAAAAGAAAGCACCGGCCAATCCAAAAACCCAGTCCCGGGCCATAATGGCCTGAACAATAATTACAATTCCCAGCACAAGTCTGAGAAATCTGAAAAAATTCCAATTCCTTAAAACTGCCTCTTTCATATTAAAACGTTGAATTGCAAAAATACCCCCTTTATGCATGAACCTTGGTAACAAAGGTTACAATGTTTCCTTAACAGATACATAAAATAAAGTGCTTAGAAAATGATAAATGACAGCAAACTGCTTGATACTGCTTATTCTTTTAGCAATAAGTGGCTGTTAGCTTTGCAGAAATTCAAAATACCAACGCCATGTCTTTTTACTGCTCTTCCCCAATCAGTAGAATACTGTTGTTCTCCCTGATTCTATTGGCTATGGGCAGCTGTAACCAAACTGCCAACCAATCAGCCACTAAGGCATTTCCTGCTGATCCGCTCGAGCGTTTAATGGAAGGGAATAAGCGCTTTGCGCATATGACCGCTGTTCATCCTGATGTTGATCTGGAAAGGCTTAAATTGGTGGCAGAAGGCCAGCATCCATTTGCCATCATTGTATGCTGTTCGGATAGCAGGGTCTCCCCTGAAATTATTTTCGACCAGGGGATCGGCGATTTATTCATAATCAGAACTGCGGGAAATATTATTGGGAATGTAGAATTCGGCAGTATAGAATATGCAGTTGAACACCTGCATACAAAACTAATCATGGTAATGGGACATGAAAATTGCGGAGCGGTTAAAGATTTTGTGAAAGGCGGCAATCCACACGGACACATTAAAGATATTATCGACAGTTTAATGCAGGAAATAGAGATCAAAGCAGTCCCATTCTCGGATCCGAATAGATTAGATGACTGTATTAAGGCCAATATTGAGCATGGGGTTAAACAAATAAGCAACCATTCCGAAATCGTCCACGAAAAATTACTGAAAAAAGAAATCCGGGTAGTGGGTGCCAGATATGACCTGAACGATCTTAAGGTTGAAATCATTCATCATTAAGCATCATGCCAATCATTTTACCTATCAGGGATGTTGCTTAACAACATCCTTTTTTCTCTGCGGTACTGTCTTTCACACCTGCCTTATCCAGGATAAGTTCTAACGGACAAAACCGGGTGATCGAAGACTGTAAAAGATTCAATCCTACAAAAACACCCAGCCACAACCAGTTCATACTCACAAAATAAGTCATCAACACACTTACCAGTACAAAGCTGCCTGCAACGGCACGAACAATTCTTTCTTTCATATAATTAATTTTAAACGATTGATTTTTCTACAGGCAATACAAATGCCCTGATTGGAAATCCGCTGGGGAATTCCTGATTGTGTTCATGAATCAGTTGTAATGCTTTCTCTGCATTCTCTTCTCCTGTAAAGGAGAAGAGAAATACTGAATCAAATTTTGCTTCGCCGGCACTAAACCAGCTGTCTATTAAATCGGGCACCTGACCATCCTTAAAACCGATGGTATCTGTTGCGCTATAAACATGTATATCGGCTTTTTTAAAAATGCCCCCAACCTGTTTGGTATACTCTTTAAGAGCTGTTACAAATAATAGTTTCATGATTGTTTATTTAATTATTTAATTTTTCCCCGCATCATTTTATAATAGAGTAACGGAACTACCAGCAGTGTTAAGAATGTAGAGGTAATAGTACCACCCATCAGCGAGATAGCAAGTCCCTGAAATACCGGATCAAACAAAATGATCACAGCACCCAATACTACTGCTCCTGCAGTTAACAGGATTGGTGTGGTTCTAACAGCTCCGGCCTCAATGATCGCCTGCTTCAAAGGAACTCCTTCGTCTAACCGGATATTAATAAAGTCTATGAGCAGCACCGAATTCCTAACCATTACCCCGGCAAGTGCAATAAATCCAATCATAGATGTTGCCGTAAAGTAGGCACCCATCATCCAGTGACCCATTAATATACCTATCAATGAAAGCGGAATTGCAGCAAGCATTACCAATGGCACAGTGAAATTCTGGAACCAACCAACAATGAGCATGTAAATGATCAGAATCACCGCTGC
>CALPNW020000038.1 GCA_943325035.2 Sphingobacterium thalpophilum
CCATACAAAAGAGCATTGGTTCATGCAACCTTAATATCAATTGCAAAAACAACTATAATGAAAAAATTTAGTTTAAAATATATCATTCCTGCAGCTGCATTCCTTTTTTTATATGCCTGTACTAAAAATACCGGGATTACCAATCAGGATTATGATGCATACGGAACTGGTACTACTGCTGGTCAGTTGAAGATTAATCTGGCGTTTGCGTATACTGTAGATTACAGTACCTTACTCATAAAAATCAATGACAAAGTTGTGAGTAATGCATTGCAAACCAGAACGCCTTTTCCTGGCGGCGGCTACAATACCCGTGGAAGTAATTTCGCCTTGTATCTGACTGTTCCTCAGGGAGCGAACAAGGTTTCTGTGATCATACCTAAAGTAGGAACTGCTACAGATTCTGTTGTTCTGTTTACATCTACAGTTACCATTCCGGACAATGCGCCTTATACACTGCATATTGCGGACACTTCTGTAAGCACCAGATCATTGCTGGTAAAGAATGAAATTGCCAGTGTGGATACTGGTCATTGCAGGTTTAAATTCGTACATATGATTCCGAATGTTGCATCAGTTGATTTATACCTCAATGGTGTACTCATCAAAGCTGCAATCCCTTACATGACCGCAACTGATACATTTACTGTAAAATCGGGTGTAAATGCACCTGGATTTATATCTGGTGCCGTTCCTGTATGGGCTGTAAGGCCAGCAGGCGCTTTGTCTACTTCAGTAGCTATTGCCAGTTATGCTAACGCCAATGGTTTACAAAGCAGAGGTGTGCTAACTATGTTTACCATGGGCTATGCCGGTTCTACCGGTACCAAACTACCTTACCTTGCTTTTACATTAGATAAGAACCAATAGTTTATTTACTTTTTTCGGATACCTGAAAGAGGAAGTGTTGGTAAAACAACGCTTCCTCTTTTAATTTTAACACAATCACAGAATGTCTGTAATTGATTTTAAGTAATTTTGTTTTACTATTTTTAGATAGATTTAATTGAACTGCATGCGTATTAAAAATCTGTTGTTGATTTTTGTGTTAAATATTTTTTCTGTACAGCAGATCAATGCCCAACAGCCCGATTCTCTGCTTCAGGTATACAGGGATAATTATCAGTTTGAAAAACTGCATGTGCATTTCGATAAAACAATCTATAACAAGGGTGAAACCATCTGGTTCAAAACCTATCTTTTTTCGGGAGAAGCACCATCCGATTACAGCCGTAATTTTTATGTAGACTGGTACGATCAATCCGGAAAATTACTCAACCATACCATACATCCGGTTTTTGAATCCTCTGCCAGAGGTCAGTTTAACATACCACAAAAATATTCCGGCAAATCCCTTCATATGAGGGCATATACCAGATGGATGCTGAACTTTGATACTGCCTTTTTATATACTAGAGACATTGTCATTGCTTCCAATGATTCTTTACCAAAACAAATAAACAGACCTGCTGTAGCTTCATTGCGGTTTTTTCCGGAAGGAGGGGATCTGGTTACCGGTATCAGCTCCACAGTTGCATTTAAAGCCAATGATCAATATGGACTTCCGGTTACTATGAAAGGGGCAATTGTAAATAATACAAATGAATTGGTAGATTCCATTGCATCTACGCATGACGGGATGGGCAGCTTTACACTGGAACCTCAGGATAAAGAGACCTATTCGTGTAACTGGATGGACGAATCAGGCAATCAACACAACACAGCCATTCCTCCTGCCAGGTACAATAGTGCGGTTATTGAATCCAATATAACAGCAGACAAAGTTATTTTTTCCATTAAAAGAAACACAGAAGTAACTGAAAATTTAAAAACGCTGCATATCATTGGTTCGCTGAACCAGCAGGTGGTTTACAATGTTACGATCAGTTTAACTTCCCGGAAAAGTGCCGGAGGCGAAATTTCAATTGGCAAATTGCCTACAGGTATTTTACAGCTTACGGTGTTTGACAATAACTGGAGTCCGGTTGCCGAAAGAATTTTGTTTGTGAACAATAACCAGTACCGGTTTTTCCCGGAGATCTATGCAGAAACAAAGAGATTTACGAAGCGTTCGAAAAATACTTTTTCGGTTCATGTGCCAGATAGTATTGCAAGTAATATGTCTGTTTCTATAACGGATGCATCTTTTCCTTCGGACAGCAGTACGGATATTATTTCTCAGTTACTGCTCAGTGGTGACCTGAAAGGATATATCCATAACCCATCTTATTATTTTTCCACAAAGAGTGAGGAGTCCAGGCACAATCTGGACCTGGTAATGCTTACGCATGGCTGGCGAAAATTTAAATGGGATGAAATTGCAAAAAATAAACTGCCACAGATCAATTATCCGATGGACAGTGATTATCTGCAGATAAAAGGCCGGCTGATCACCGGAACCAATGACCCGATCAAACCCAAACAGAATATTACACTGATCATGCAGTCTAAAGACAGTAGTAAGCAGTATTTTATGGTTCCTCTGGCTGCTGACGGATCGTTCAGCCAACGTGGTTTAATCTTTTTTGATACCGCCAAAGTATTTTATCAGATCAACAATGATAAAAAACTGAGCGACAATTCTTCTGCCAATTTTCAATCGGGGTTGCCTGATGTGGATTTTCCAAAAACAATAAAACCATATTACTTTACAAGACCGGATACTACAGGCCTAAGAGCGGGAAATCTATTTTATACCAGTGCAGAAAATTCCAGAAAACGATTTGATACTACCGTTGTTCTCAAAGAAGTGATTGTTTACAGCAAAGCTAAATCTGAAGTGGAAATACTGGATGAAAAATACACATCCGGATTGTTCAGTAATAGAAATGATTATTCATTTGATATGATCAATGATGAGCGGGCTAAAGCTTCCATCAATATATTTTATTACCTCCAGAATCTGATTCCCGGTCTTTCTATGTCTATTCCTGTTATGGGAGCCAATGGTGCAGAAGATGCCAATAGCGACAATGTTCCGGGTTTGGTGTGGAGAGAAGGAAGTCCTGATATATTCATTAATGAAATGCCTGCAGATGGATTGGCTGCAATGAATTTATCTATGACCGATATTGCTTATGTAAAAGTGTTCAAGCCACCATTCATGGGTTCTACCGGTTCTGGTGCTTCCGGTGCCATATCCATCTATACCCGTAAGCCCAATGATAGAAGTACAGACCGGATTAAGGGCATGAGCAGTGCAATTCTCAGCGGCTATACTGCATACAGGGAGTTCTATCATCCGGATTATACCTATCCATCGCAGATTAAAAAAACAGATACCAGAGCAACACTTTACTGGAACCCTTATTTATTAACCGACAAGAAAAACAAAACGGTTAAAATTGAATTCTTCAACAATGATATTACCCAAAAATTCAGGGTGATTATTGAAGGTGTAAACGCTTCCGGAAAACTGGCCAGGGTAGAAAAAATCATTGAATAATTTTTTGGCCAACTGCTGATCTATGACAGAAATATCAGCAGGGTAATCAGTAAGCCGGTTATTATTGCAAAGACTATTTTGTATTTATCCCATAAATAGGTCAACCTACGTTGCGCTAAATATTTTTTTACTGTAATGGATAAATCCGGATCATTCCCCATAAATGGAGTACAACTATCCATTACTTGCACGGTTTGGCGGTAAGTAATAAATCCGGTGCATTTAATCAGTTCTGTAATGAATGCCTCTGTTTCAGACCGGTCAGTTTCTGTAATTAAAACCTGCCGGTTAAAAGCATCAATCAGTTCCTGGCATTCGGCCGTTAACTGGTTCCTGTTGATAAAAAACATATTCTCAAGCCGGTAGGTTTCGCTCGTTCGCTTTACGGCAGTAAGCAGTTCGCTTACAGAATGGTAATTGGTTGTATAATTGCCGGATGTTGACGCATAAATTTTCCGGTCGAAAGCAGCCCTGCTTTTGGAGTTGTGTAATATCTCATACGCTTCCTTGATTAATCCGAATTTTTTAGCAGCTTTTTCATTACCGGGGTTCTTATCCGGATGAAACTGCATAGCAAGTTTGCGGTAGGCTGTTTTAATTTCCTTTTCAGTTGCACCGGATGGAACGGATAATACTGCATACCAGTTGTGTTGTAACATGCAGGAAAGCGTATTTATGAATTAGTATCAAAACTGATGTCATCACCATCCAGTAATTCTCTTTCAATTTCTTCCATCTGTACAATATCCCAGGCCTCCGATTCGGTGGGCGTTATATTCAGCAATTCAGCAAGTTCCAGCTTGTCCAGCAAATCTTCTGCAGGGGTGGAGAGGTTACAAATGACAAAAGAGGCACTGTTCTCGTAAAACTGCTGTTGAAGATCAGTAATGATATTGGCAGCAGATTCATCCATATTGGAAACTTCCGACATATTTAACACAACGTTTTTTACCGGCCGATGCAGCAGTTCACTGCAAATTCTGATCAATTCTGCTGCTATATTGGCAGAAAGAATGTCGGATACAGGGGTAACAACGGTAAATTTTTCCTTGGTATCAATTTTGACTTCCATAATAAGGTGCATTCAATTAACAATCTGTGTATAAGTGCTCCACAACTTCGGTCAAAATTATTCGTTATAATTGTATAAATCCAAATTTAGATCATGGATAATAATTTTTCAGCACAGGTAAAGGAGATCATTTCCTTCAGCAGGGAAGAAGCGCTCAGGTTAGGGAACGATTTTATTGGCACAGAGCACTTGTTACTCGGGCTGATAAGAGACGGAGACAATACGGCTATAAAAGTCTTAAAACAACTGAATATAGACCTCTATGAGCTCAGGAAAGAGGTTGAACTGGCCGTTAAGGATAAAACCGGTAAAAATATTGCCAATATCAACAGTCTTCCATTAACAAAACAGGCGGAGAAAGTAATACGGGTTACTGTTTTAGAAGCCAAAGCACTAAAAAGCCCTTTGGTGGAAACGGAACATCTCATGCTCAGCATCCTTAAGAATAAGGAAAATATTGCTACCCAGATACTCAATCAGTTTGATGTTGATTATGACCTGTTTCGAAACGAACTAGGTATGGTAGGAACTACTACTCCTCCTCCAAGAAGTGAATTCCCGGATGATAGTGATGATGATTTTGATGAAGAGAAAAAAGGATCAGGTTTTCAGCAATCCAGAACAGGAAAGCAAGCACCTGGCACAGCTAAAAGTAAAACACCTGTATTAGACAACTTTGGAAGAGATATTACTAAACTGGCAGAAGCTGGTACGTTGGATCCTATTGTTGGCAGAGAGCTGGAAATTGAGCGGGTGAGTCAGATCCTAAGCAGAAGAAAGAAGAACAACCCCATTTTAATCGGAGAACCCGGGGTGGGTAAAACGGCTATCGTAGAAGGTCTTGCACTGCGTATCACGCAGCGTAAAGTAAGCAGGGTTTTATTTGATAAGCGGGTCATTTCTCTAGACCTTGCTGCCCTTGTTGCCGGTACCAAATACCGTGGACAATTCGAAGAAAGAATGAAAGCCATTATGACCGAACTGGAAAAAAACAGGGACGTTATTTTGTTCATTGATGAAATTCATACAATTGTTGGAGCAGGTGGTGCCAGTGGTTCTCTGGATGCCTCTAATATTTTTAAACCGGCCCTTGCAAGAGGGGAACTCCAGTGTATCGGAGCTTCTACGCTGGATGAGTACAGAATGCACATTGAAAAAGATGGAGCGCTGGACAGACGTTTCCAGAAAGTACTGATCGAACCGCCTAGTGTAGATGAAACAATCCTGATTCTGAATAACATCAAATCCAAATACGAAGATTTTCATAATGTAATCTATGATGCGGATGCTATTGATGCTTGTGTAAAATTGAGCGATCGTTATATGACAGACCGGTTGTTGCCGGATAAAGCCATTGATGTATTGGATGAAGTTGGCGCAAGGGTTCATTTGAAAAATATTAATGTTCCGGAAGATATTGTTGAACTCGAGAAGAAGATAGAGGAAGTTAAGATCGAAAAAAACAAGGTGGTAAAAAGCCAGCGTTTTGAAGAAGCCGCTTCTTTAAGAGACACCGAGAAAAGACTGGGAGAAGAACTGGAGAAGGCAAAAGGTATTTGGGAAGAAGAAAGTAAACACAAGCGCTATCCTATTACCGAAGAGAATATTGCAGAAGTAATTTCTATGATGACCGGCATACCTGTTAAACGCATGGTGCAGGCAGAAACGGAGAAGCTTCGCAGAATGAGTGAAGACATGCGCGGAATGGTGATTGGTCAGGATGATGCCATCAATAAGGTAGTAAGGGCGATACAGCGAAACAGGGTAGGACTGAAAGATCCAAAGAAACCCATTGGTACCTTTATTTTCCTTGGGCCTACCGGTGTTGGTAAAACTGAGCTGGCACGTGCATTGGCCAGGTATATGTTTGACTCAGAGGATGCGTTGATCCGCATAGATATGAGTGAATACATGGAGAAATTCACGGTCAGCAGATTAATCGGTGCCCCTCCGGGATACGTAGGTTATGAAGAGGGTGGACAGTTAACAGAAAAAGTCAGAAGAAAACCATACAGTGTTATTCTGCTGGATGAAATAGAAAAAGCACACCCGGATATTTACAATATTTTATTGCAGGTACTCGATGATGGTCAGTTAACTGATGGCTTGGGAAGAAAAGTAGACTTTAAGAATACAATGATCATCATGACATCCAATATCGGTGTTCGTCAGTTAAAGGAATTTGGAGATGGCGTTGGTTTTGCAACTGCTACCAGAATGCAGCATGCCGAAGAAAACAGTAAAGCTGTTATTGAAAAGGCATTGAAGCGTACATTTTCTCCTGAGTTTTTGAACCGGATAGATGATGTAGTGGTATTTAATTCTCTTAGCAGAGAAAATATTTTCAACATCATCGATATACTGATGACCGGTGTTTCAAAACGGTTACACAATCTTGGCTTCTCGCTTGAGTTAACTGCCGAAGCAAAAGATTTTATTGCTGAGAAAGGTTATGATGTACAGTTTGGAGCAAGACCTTTGCACAGGGCTATACAGAAATACCTGGAAGATCCATTGGCAGAAGAGATCATGAAAATGACCATTAAACAGGGAGACGTTTTGGTTGCTAACCTTAATAAAGAGTTGGGGTTATTGGAATTTACTTTTCAGGAAAGAAAGGAAGAAACCGCCACAAACGAGTAGAACTCCTGAATGATATAAAAAAAGCACAGATTGTAAGGTCTGTGCTTTTTTTTTGACTTATTTTTCAGCACCCCAACGATAAGTCTGAAGATCCAGTCCGGCAAGATCCAGCGCACGGTCTACTACTGTTTCCGCTAATTCCTCAATGGTTGTAGGCAAACTATAGTAAGAGGGAGTAGCCGGACAAATAATACCACCTGCCAGGGTTACCGTTTCCATATTGCGGATATGGATCAGGTTATAGGGTGTTTCCCTGACCATTAAAATCAATTTTCTTCTTTCTTTGAGTACAACATCGGCAGACCGGGTAATCAGGTCATCGCTTACCCCTGCTGCTATTCTTCCCAGTGTTCCCATACTGCATGGAACAACGATCATGGTATTATACCTCGCAGAGCCGGATGCAAAAGGTGCCGTAAAATCTGTTTTTTCATAAAAAGGGAAAGGATAATCATTATAGGAATCATTCCCTAACTCTGTTTGCCAAACCTCTTTTGCATTTTTACTCATCACTATGCCAACCGCTTCATACTGGTCTTTTAGCTTTACCAGTTTATTGAGCATTAATTGAGCATAGATGGAGCCACTTGCGCCTGTAACGGCTATAATGATCTTATTAGACATAATAGTTTTAATTATTACAAAGCTAGTGCCGAAAGGTTAACCAAGTACAAAAAAATACCCTCCGGATGGGAGGGTATTGTATCTGAATCATTCATTGTGCTATTTGTACATGATCTCATAGTACTCATGAGCCATTCTGTTACTGTCGAACTGAAAGCGCACATCCATCATACCATTTTTCATGATCTGTCTCCAGGTATCATGATCTTCATAGTACATTGGAATGATCTGCTGTTCCAGAATTTCATATGCTTTATTCAAATCATATTCATCCTGGTCATGCTGAGACATATTGTCGTAATCCGCTTTAGGAACTACAAAACCATTGTTTCCATGATTAATGAATTCCGGTATCCAGCCATCATCTGTAGAAAAATTGACAGCTCCGTTCATGGCAGCGGTCATTCCGCTGGTACCAGAAGCTTCTCTTGGTACTCTTGGGTTATTCAACCAAACATCAGAAGCCTGCTTTAATCGCTTGCTGAGGGATAATTCATATCCTACCAGTACAGCTACATTTTTATATTTTTTGCTGAGGTGTACCAGGTTGTTGAACTGTGATATCGCCGGATAATCTACCGGATATGGTTTACCTGCCCAGATGATCTGAACCGGATGCTTGGTATTATTCAGCATTTTTTCGAAACGCTCCATATCGTATGTAAGCATATCTGCACGCTTGTATCCTGCAAATCTTCTGGCCCATACAATGGTCAGCACATTTGGATCGAATATTTTACCGGTTTGATCTGCCACAATTTCAAAGGCTCTCTTTTTCAGGAACATTTTACGATCGTCGTATACAACATCATTCTTTTCTTCCATTGCCCTGTACATCTGCTTGTCTGCCCAGTAGTTCCAGTTTTGTGCGTTGGTAATAGAAGTGATCGGACAAATACCTTCCTGGTCTTTCCACATTTCGCGGCTTACAACACCATGCAATGCAGATACACCATTGGCCTTGCGTGCAAATCTTAATGCAGCAAGTGAGTGATTAAACTGATCATCATTGATACCGGTTAATTTTCTTACTTCATCTATACTGAGTCCGCAGAAATAACTCATTTTATGGCAAAGATAAATATCGTGTTTTTCATTACCTGCTTCTTCCGGGGTATGCGTGGTGAATACCAGCCGCTCCCTTACTTTTTCTACACTCTTGAATTTGTTCAACAGGTAGAATGCAGAAGAAATACCATGTGCCTCGTTGAGGTGATAAACATCCGGATTAAATCCAAGTTCATCAATCAGTTTGGCACCTGCAACACCCAATAGTATAAACTGCGCAACTTTAGTGGCAACATTGGCATCGTATAAACGATGGGTAATTGTTTGAGAAACATAATCATTCTCCGGAAGATCTGTGCTGAGTAAAAACAACGGAGCACTTTTAAATGTATCAGGATTCAGGTAATAGGCTTTAACCCAAACCGGATGCTCGTGAATAAGGATCTGGAATTTTATACCCGTATCTTCCAGAAAACTGTAATCTTTTTCCATGAAAGTTACCTGGAGCGTCTGGTCCTGGTTACGTGCCTGGTCATAATATCCGTATTTCCATAAAATACCTACACCAATCATATTCTGGCGTAATTCGTATGCACTCCTTAAGTGAGAACCGGCAAGATAGCCTAACCCACCACTGTATATTTTCAATGGCTGATGAATCGCGAATTCCATGGAGAAGTACGCCGCTTTTTTGGCATACTGATCGTTAATCGGATAAGGAACCTGATAATTTCTAAAGTTCATAAAAGTTTTTTGGTTTACTATACTTGCTGCAAGATAAGTTTATTTTGGGACAATGTATTTTATACACATTAAATACGTGGATAAGATTTTTCCGCAAACGTTACTTGCGGGATTTATGTGTTTTCTGTTTAGGTTCTTTCTTTTTTGTAAAAGTATCATTAAAGAAACATTTAATACCTCGGTGGTTTCCACAGCTTCCCTGTTCTTTTAGCGCTATGGTGTTGCCCTCAAATATAAAATCGATGATACATGGGTCTCCGCTTTCACTGAAAATGCCACTGTTGGCCGTTTTTATAATAAGGTCTCCTTTAAGTTCCCCGGTACAGCTTCCTCCGTTCCGTTCAAAATGAATAAAGAACCGGTAGTTGTTTACATCTTTGCCATCACGCAGTGATACATAATTTTTTTTATCCTTGATATAATCTCCGCTGTATTTATTCTTTTTGGGTAACGTATCGAGTGGATTAATGACTTCAGATTTTAAAGGGTCTTCGTTGGAATCATTAATTACTACCATAAATATTCCTGCATCATTATATACCCATCCGGCTCTGGAAAAAAGCAGGGTATTGTCTTTGCCATACTTCTCTTTGCTCAGCAGAAATGTGGGCTCTTTATTAATGGACATTGAATGAAAATATCCATCAGTATAATCGTTGCTTAATAATTCTTTTGACGCCAGGTATTTATTGTTATTATCCGTTACAAAAACAACCAGTTTCTTTTTCTTCTGCTGAGACAGTATCAGTAAATAATAGTTCTCATTTTCTTTTTGAATTACACCAACAGGATGTAAAACAAATTTCCTGTTATTACCAGTTATGGTTTGAAATGAACTGTCCGGGAAGAATTGTAAAAATGCCTTAATCCCTATAACGGTTGTATCTGCTGTTTTGGATATATTGGTATCAGTAACTGAAAAGGGGAGCGTCATTGGTTTAAAAACACCAAAAAAGTCTTTTTCTTTTAATGGAACTTCTCCGGAAAGGTCGATTTTCTTTTCCTTGCAACCTATTGCTACCAACAGAACAAAGGCATAGAACCATTTTTTCATGTAACATATTTTAATAAAAATAAGGGATTAACTGTATGGGATAATTTTTTGTTTGAAAAGACGGTTGATTAAATTTAGATTTATAGTGTTTTATATTTGCAGGTAAAATAGTACCAATCAATCATTATGGCCCATCGAATACATCCGGAAAACTCTTTAAGCGAGGTACACGAATCAGTGGACACCACTATTCCCCGTACCGGGTTTAAAAGGATACTGGCTTATCTGGGACCGGCTTATCTGGTAAGCGTTGGTTATATGGATCCAGGCAACTGGGCTACTGATTTGCAGGGGGGTGCTAAATTCGGGTACCAGCTCATCTGGGTGCTCTTAATGAGTAATCTGATGGCATTATTGCTTCAGAGTTTAAGCGCCAGGCTTGGGATTGTTCGCAGAAAGGATCTTGCCCAGGCCAACCGGGAAGCTTATCCTCCTCTTGTAAATTTTTGCCTCTATCTACTTGCAGAACTGGCAATTGCGGCCTGTGACCTTGCAGAAGTGCTGGGTATGGCTATTGGAATTCATCTATTAACGGGTATTCCTATTGTATGGGGAACGGTGATAACCGTACTGGATACTTTTCTGTTCCTGGTACTTCAACGCTATGGTATCCGGAAAATGGAAGCCTTTATCATCTGTTTGGTGATCATTATTGGCGTGTCTTTTTTAATACAGATCCTTTTAGCACAACCACCTATGCTGGAAGTAGCTACTGGCCTGATTCCCACTAAATTAAATCCCCAGGCTTTATATATTGCTGTAGGTATAATAGGCGCAACTGTAATGCCCCATAATCTCTATTTACATTCTGCTTTGGTTCAAACCCGAAAGATCACCCCCAGCAGGGAGGGCATTAAAACGGCCCTTAAATATAATTTCATAGATAGTACGATAGCACTAAATGCCGCATTTCTGGTGAATGCCGCCATCCTTGTGCTGGCAGCTACTGTATTTTTTAAAACGGGTAATACTCAGGTAGCAAAAATAGAAGACGCACACCGGTTATTGCAGCCATTACTTGGAACTGCAATGGCACCCATACTTTTTGCGGTTGCCCTGATTGCTGCCGGGCAAAGCTCTACACTTACCGGAACACTTGCCGGTCAGATAGTAATGGAAGGTTACCTGCAGTTAAGGATCAATCCCTGGTTAAGGCGATTGCTGACCCGTTTAATTGCAATTGTTCCAGCCGTATTTGTCATTCTGATGTATGGAGAAGATAAGGTGGATGATCTGCTTGTTTTCAGTCAGGTCATTCTAAGTCTGCAATTGGGATTTGCAGTGATACCCCTGATCCATTTTGTAAGTGATAAAAAAGCAATGGGTGAGTTTGCCATCAGTAATACTACCAAAATTTTTGCCTGGCTGGTAGCGGCTATTTTGGTAGTACTGAACGTTAATCTTGTTTCCAATGAAGCGATGCTCCTGCTCAGATCTGATATCAGTCTGCCTTCCAAAATGTTTGTACTACTGGCGATAGGAGCTTTTATCTGGTTGTTTTTAACCATGACTTTTTACCCGGTGATACAAAAAAGAAAATTTGCCAGAGAAGCCATGATGCATGGAGAGATTATTCAGCTGGAAAATTTACAGGTAAAACCGGTAGCGTCTATTGCCATAGCACTGGATTTCTCACCGGCAGATGAAAAACTGATAGCACATGCCCTTGCTCAGGGTAATCAGCATGTTTCTTTCACTTTACTTCACATAGTAGAAAGTGTATCTGCCAAATACCTCGAAGCATCGAGTGATGATGCGGAGACCAGAAAAGACAAAGAACGACTGGCGTCTTATGTAGCTCAATTAAGCAAAATGGGATACCGGGTACAAGGCATTCTGGGTTATCACAACAGGGTTAATGAAATAGTAAGAATTGTGGGAGAATCCGGCGCAGACATGCTGGTAATGGGTGCTCACCGGCATTCCGGCCTTAAAGATTATATATTCGGAGAAACCATCGAAGATGTAAGACACCGGTTAACTATTCCGGTTTTAATCGTAAATGTCTAGGCCTTTACTTCCTGCCAATAAAGTAATATATTTGTTGTCCTTGAATCACTTAAAAAACTAAGAATGTTGCAGAAAATTAAAGTAGCAAATCCGGTAGTGGAACTGGATGGAGATGAAATGACCCGTATTATCTGGAAGTTTATTAAAGAGAAACTCGTTTTGCCTTATCTGGAGGTTGATATTAAATATTATGACCTTGGTATGGAATACCGCGATCAGACAGATGATCAGGTAACTGTAGACGCTGCCAATGCAATCAGACAATATGGTGTTGGTATCAAATGTGCTACCATCACACCAGATGAAGCACGTGTAGAAGAATTTAAATTAAAGCAAATGTGGAAGAGCCCTAATGGCACTATCCGCAATATCCTTGATGGTACCGTCTTCAGAGAGCCCATTGTTTGTTCGAACGTTCCAAGACTGGTTCCTAACTGGACAGCACCAATTTGTATAGGACGTCATGCTTTTGGAGACCAGTACCGTGCTACAGACTTTGTTACAAAAGGCAAAGGTAAATTAACCGTTAAGTTTGAAGGGGAAGATGGAACTGTACAGGAATTCAATGTATATAATTTTAAAGGCGATGGTGTTGCAATGGCCATGTATAATACCGATGAAAGTATCATTGGTTTTGCAAGAGCCTGCTTTAATCAGGCCTTAGCCAAAAAATGGCCACTGTACCTGTCTACTAAAAATACCATCCTGAAAAAATATGATGGCAGATTCAAAGATATTTTTGAAGATATCTATCAGCAGGAGTTTAAGCAATTGTATGCCGATGCAGGTATCACGTACGAGCACCGGTTGATTGATGATATGGTAGCAAGTGCTTTAAAATGGAATGGTAATTTTGTTTGGGCATGTAAGAACTATGATGGGGATGTTCAGAGTGATACGGTTGCCCAGGGTTTCGGTTCTTTAGGGTTAATGACTTCTGTTTTAATTACACCGGATGGTAATGTAATGGAAGCAGAAGCCGCTCATGGAACTGTTACCAGACACTTCAGAGAATACCAGAAAGGAAATCCAACTTCTACCAACCCGATTGCATCTATTTTTGCCTGGACAAGAGGTTTGGCATTCCGTGGCAAGCTGGATAATAATCAGGAGCTGATCAATTATTGCCAGGCTTTAGAAACCGTTTGTATTGAGGTTGTAGAAAGTGGTAAAATGACCAAGGATCTGGCTGTATGTATTCATGGCAACAAAGTGAAACACGGTGATCATTACCTGTATACAGAAGAGTTTCTGGATGCAATTGATGCTGAACTGAAAAAGAAGCTGTCTAAATAACCGCTTTTCGGTTTTTATAATATTCTACAGATGCAGCGTAGATGGTTCTTGTGATCACCGCATGAATTTTTCCGGATGCATCTTTCCATTCAATGGTTTTATCAAATACGATAAAACCATTGTTTTTTATACCCTCTCTGACCATTTCAATATCGGCTTCAGTAAGTATTAAGTCAGTATACAAAGTTGTTCTGCCCGGAGCAATGAATTTGATGGTTGCTGCCTTATCCCAAACAACAAAATTCTTTTTACCAAGAATATGAAGCAACATCAGCATATAAAAAGGGTCTGAAGCTGCAAACATACTTCCGCCAAAAATGGTGCCTACAAAATTGTAGGTCCACATATTTCTGCGTAACCGGAGTTTAACCAGCTTCCAGTCTTTACTGATGGTAAGTATTTTACCCCCTGTTCCAAAATACATCGGGTAGAGATTCATTCCAATCCGGAATAAAAGGGTACTGGAAGTGGATGGTAACATCATATTATTTGGTGGTTACATCTATCCAGGTATGGTCTGCCAGTAATTTAACGGAAGACACAAACTGTTTAAAAGGACCTGATTTCCCCCATTCCTGCGGAGCAACCAAGGAGAGCATATGAGTACCATCATTCTTTTCATATAAATGATAAATATGACCAATCTGGGGTTTAAAAGTAAGTTTGGCCTCATAAATCATCATACTCAATTCTTTTCTGTTTCTGATTTCCTGTGCCTGACGTGCAAGAAGTTCAATCTGCTGTCTGATCTGATCCAGTTGCATATTGGTCTGGTCTTCCATAGCACTCAGGGCCTTGTGTTTGATCACACCTTCTTTGGTTGGCCTGATAGCAACTCCTGCCACAGAAGAGGAGTAAGGCAGTACACTTAATTGCTTATGATAGATCTCAATGTTTTTAAATGGCTGGTTGTCTTTATTGGAACCTTCCTGGGTAATTTTTAGGTATCCGTTAGGTAAGATCTCATGCTTCACTTCCAGCACTGTCTGGTCCATCTTTGTAAAAACAGTATACATCTCAGTAGTACTGCGTATGGATGCCTGAACAGCATCTGCCAGTTCATTGTTATTGAGTTCCCTTAAAGTGTTGTCCGGGATAATATTGTATTGAGAATAAAATGCCTCATTGTCTAAGCTAACCCAGTTAATGCTAACTGAAAGACCTTGTTCATTATCAATTGTTTCGATTTTGTAATTGCCACTTTTAGGGGTAATACCATTTTCGAAAATACATTTTTCGGGAAATAACTGCCAGCTGGCCAGAAAATTATATGCTTGAACCATTTGTAGAATATCAGTGAGTCTTTTAAAAATACAGGATCTATTGGATGGAGAATGCTACCTGAAGGGTTCCCCAGCTTAAAGAAGCTTTACCATCATTAGCAATGTTGTAAGTTAATCTCTCGGTGGAACTACCTGACTGAGAAGGAGTCACATTAATTCTAAGTGCATCATCCGCTTCCTTATAGTTAAAAGCGCCCCATTGTTTCCAGGTTTTATTGAAAATAAGGGTCCATGCTGTTCCGTTGTCGATAGTAAAAAAGCTGTATTTGCCTGCTGCAAGATTTTTCCCATTGATAGTGACATCCTTACTGATTTCAAAGACAGTGGCATCATTGGCACCAGCTCTCCAAACCTTACCACTCATCGGCTCAACGTCTTTTCCCATCACTCTGCCTTTTAATGCAGGTGAACTGTAGTTGATGGTAACAACGGTGCCATTTTTGAGGGTAGCGGTAGCTGTTAAGGCCGGACTTGGCTTTTGGGCACAAACATTACTGTTGCCGGTTGATAATCCAAAGGATACTATGAATAACAGTGCAATTAACTTTTTCATAATCAGTTTTTTTATTTAACGAATATGCGGAGTTTTTGTTCATTTGTAAAGCCAAAAAGGATAAATGGTCATTTAATTGACCATAACCACTTCCGGCCTGTGTATCAGTTCGGTGATGTATCTGAATTTAAGATCAGTAGTGAAGGTGATATTCCATTGATTCATGGTAGCCACCGTTTTGGGGAAATAGTTGACTTTCATTTCCATAGTTCCAAATACCAGGTTCTCATTCCTTGTTCTGACACCGGCTCCTACAGTACTGAAAATTTCTCCTGTCAATGCTTCCCTGCCAGTATTTTTCAGGTAAGATATATTGGCGAAAGTAAATGGCGCAAAGCTAAACCCGAAAAACTTCCAGGTATTGTAAAAAACAGTTTCGGCATTTATCGTAGCCCTTCCCGAAGAACGTGTTAACGGATTTTGCAGAAGTGGTAATCCATATATGCTCGATAATCGTACAGGGTCGTTCAGAAAAGTATTGATTTGCTGAGTAAGGCTACCACTTAAAAAGTGTCTGGAGTACCAGGTACCGGTTCCCAGTCTTCGAAGTCTTGTGAATAATTCAATACTGGTTAGTAGCGTTATATCTTCCAGACGGGACTTATTGTAATAGCCTCCTGCTTTGAATGTATAATTCAGGTATGTACTTTTCCGGTTAAAATAATTTCTTTGATAATCAAAGCCAAAATAAGCTCTTGAAAAATCCTCCCGGGATGTCCATCCTCCGGTAAAAGAAAGATTAAAGCCTTCCGGCACATCTTCGTTCCGGCCAAACCCATATATAAAGTTTGTATGAAAAAAGTCCTGCTCAAAAACATTGAATGAAGTGAGTATACCTTTTAAATTGGTATACCTGCTGTCATAATAGCTTGCCGTTATCAGGGGAACGCTGAGAAAATCCCGATGCATCAATCTTACTGCAATGAGCTTTTTTAAACGGGATGCAAAATTGAATTTCAATTGTTTTTTTGCTCCCAGACTATAACCAGCCCACAGATCAATTATGCGATAGTTGTATTGATACACAGCCTTAAAAAGGGAGTCGCCAACATACCGGTTCATTGTTTTATTGGTAGAGATTTCAAATCCGCCTGTGATTGCATGGTAGGGGCTTACCAATGGCAGTTCGCCTTTAATATATATGGCTTTTTCTTCGCGCCGGCCACTGTTAAATGCCGGGTTTTGAGATTGATAGCCGAATGTCAGGTTAACAAAACTGCCGGCAATATTTCTTTTCAGGAACTCTATACCAAAACCAACTGCAGGGGCTCTTTTAGCGTCCAGCAGGTTTTGAATCTGTATGCGGTTACCCATTCCAAAAAGGTTGTCGTCATTCAATTCAAATCTGGCTTTATCTGCTGCAACTTCACTTGCACTTCCTCCGATGGGGAATACATCTTTTGAAAAAATGACAATATCCACAGAATCTTTATTGGAATTTAAATCCAGTATACTTATTCTGGCATCCTGCAAATAACTCAGATCTCTTAATAATTTCTCGTTATCTGCCAGCAGGTTTGGGTATAAAACATCCCCCTCTGTAAAAAATAAATTATTGCGGATTATTCTTTCTTTTGTTTCTGTATGCAGTGCGTCTCCAAGTGTGCTGAAAAAACTGCTTAAGTCAGAAGAAGTATCATTGATATTATTATTGAATCTTAGTTTCCGGACATAAATATTCCGGATAATTTTTTCACGGTAAGGTTCAAATTTAGTAGCATTTTTTAATATGCCTTCCTGTGGTAAAAGGGTAATCGGATTATTAACCGAAACGATTTTACCGAGTTTACCCAGTAAACCATCTTTCTTAGCCAAAAAGAAAATCGTATCCTGCTTGGGAATTGGCGGTGGTTGAGCCTGAAGGGTATAGGGAACAACAATTAAAACATTGAAAATGATGCAGCATAGCCAGGCAAATATGTAATGTCTTTTGAACTGCATATTAGTGTTTCTTCAACCTTTTAAAGTTGCTTTTTTCCGCAAAAAACCAAAAATATCCGCTTGTCATTGCCAACATAGAAGTAATTAAAACAGCTATTTTGGCAATATCCTGTTCTCCCGTGTTTTTAAACGATAGGGTAGATATAAAGATACTCATTGTAAAGCCAATTGCTGCAAGAATACCTGCTCCAATCATTTTGTACCAGTTGGTATTGTTAGGCAGATCCGCATATTTATTCCTGATCATGATATAGCAGGCGCCACAAATCCCCAGCGGCTTTCCGATAAACAACCCAAGTAAGATTCCCCAGCTGTAACTGGTATTTAAAGCAGAAAAGCTGTTTGCAGGAAATAAAATAGCTGTATTGGCCAGGGCAAATACAGGCATAATGAAAAAATATACCGGATGATGAAATTTTGTCTCCAGTTTTACAAGAAGGTCAGACGGAACCATGAATGCAAATAATACTCCTGCAACTGTTGCATGAATTCCGGAGTTGAACATACAATACCAA
>CALPNW020000039.1 GCA_943325035.2 Sphingobacterium thalpophilum
CCCGATAATAGGGCAAGGCTGCAATATATAAATAGTCGTTTTTTTCATTATAAGAATTTTAGTGGTTATCTTGATTTTGTACATCTTCGTCAGCATCAATTTCCAGCATGCCCATTTTATGACCATGGTCCAGACAGGTATTGATGTATTTATAACTAGGAGTAAAAGGAGCCATAGCAGCACCACCTCTTTTTTCGCCCACCATTTTACCAATCAATCTGGTGCGTTCTGCTTTAACAGCCTTTCTCATTTCCAGGTCTTTTTCTCTGTCGAAGAAAACGGTACCATCAACAACGGTATACAAGGACTTGGCATATATACTCAAAGGATTGTTGCTCCATAGAACCAGATCAGCATCTTTTCCTTCTTTAATGCTTCCTACTTTAGCATCTACATGCAACATTTTTGCAGGATTAATGGTAACCATATTTAAAGCTTCTATTTCGGTAAGACCACCGTATTTAATGCTTTTAGCCGCTTCCTGGTTTAATCTTCTGGCCATTTCTGCATCATCAGAATTAATGGCAACATTTAAACCTGCTTTAGACATGATGGTTGCGTTGTAAGGAATTGCATCCTGTACTTCGTTTTTATACGCCCACCAATCGGAGAAGGTAGAAGCGCTTGCACCATGTGCTTTCATTCTGTCGGCCACTTTATATCCATCCAGGATGTGGGTGAATGTATTCACACGGTAGCCTAATTTTTCTGCCACCTGCATTGCAACAAGTATTTCACTGGCTACATAACTATGGCAGGTAATGAACCGTTTGTTGTTTAATATTTCTACCAGTGCATCTAATTCAAGGTCTCTTCTGAATGTTACGAGAACAGCGCCTTTCTTTTTATTATTGGCTTCTGTTTCTTTCATGGCAGCCTCATACGCTTTGGCTCTGGTGAATGCATCTGTCAGCACTTGTTCAACTCCCATTCTGGTATCCGGAAATCTGGTATTGCCGTTAGTAGAAGAAGAACGTTTTACATTTTCTCCCAGCGCAAATTTGATAAAGGGATCCGCTCCTTTAAATTTCATTCCTTCATCATCAGTTCCCCATCTTAATTTAATCAGCTGTGTTTGTCCGCCAATGGTATTGGCAGATCCATGTAATATATGTGAGGTAGTTACTCCGCCACTTAACTGGCGATAGATATTAATATCATCGGGATCAATATTATCCTGCATTCTTACCTCTGATGTAACAGATTGTCCGCCTTCATTGGTAGATGCTGATGCAATATGAGAATGTTCATCAATGATTCCGGCAGTAAGGTGTTTGCCGGTTGCATCAATTACTCTTGCACCTGCATCGGTGATGTCTTTTCCAACTTTTGCAATTTTTCCGTTTTTCACCAATACGTCTGCACCTTCTAACTTTCCTTCTTTTTCACCGGTCCAAACAGTAGCGTTTTTAAACAATATAGATTCCTGTTTAGGTATCTCTGATTCTGCACTTCCAAATGCGGTGAACGGATAAAAAGAACCGCCTGTTTTCGGTACTGTTTTAATTTTGACGCTATCTGTTTTAGCTGCAGATAATGCAACTAAAGTAGCGGTCCATGTTACCGGATTTCCGGCTGAATCTACTCCTGTGCCAGTCCAGCTGCCACCATTATTGTATCCGGATAATCTGGTTGCATTAGCTGGCAAGTTCGTTCCACCCATTGCAGACGCGCCGCTCATGGAAGGTACTCCACCCATTGATGGCATACCCGCACCCATCATACCCATTCTTCCTCCACGCTTCTGTCCTGGCGCAAAACCAATTTTCACTGTTTTTCCGTCATAGCTGAACTTAGCAGTTGTGGTATCTTTTCCAATTACATTGGCGGTACTGTTTGTTTTAACATCGAGCGTCAATGCCTGTGATCCGGCCGTTGTGTTGACCACCAGATTATATGTTCCAGCGATAGTGCTCCAGCCAGATTCCTGTACTGCATATTTTTCTCCCTGAATCCAGTTCTGTAAAATGCTTGTTTTTTCTAAAAAAACAGGACCGGTTGTAATAACAAAATTGGCGAGTTTTCCTGCATCAATGCTACCTACTTTATCATAAATACCCAGCCATTTTGCAGGATTCAGGGTCAATGCTTCCATAGCGGCTTTTTCTGTCAATCCATATTCTATGGCTTTGCGAAGATTAGACAGGAAAGATTTTGGATCCCTTAAATCTGCAGCTGTTAAGCAAAAAGGGATTCCTGCTTTTTCTATGGTTGCAGGATTGGTGGGAGCTAACTCCCAATTTTTCATATCCGCCAATGAAACGAGTCTTGCATCGTTTGGATCTTCAACATCCTGTGCCTGTGGAAAATTAAGTGATACTATTAGTGGTGCTTTTGTAGCAGCCACTTCTTTAATACGCTGGTATTCTTTACCTGTTGCTTTGATGATGTACTGTACACCAAATTCATCACCAATTCTATCTGCTCTCATGATGTTCCATAAATCTGATCCACGATCCTGTGCATCAAAAATTTGTGGCAGATACTGATTATCATTAAATGATTTCAAGGTAAGGTTTACGCCTTCCAGTTTAGCAGCATCGTTATTGGACTTGAACCAGGCTGCATCCAGGTAAGTTTGGCGTAAGAGAGAAATCGTTCCCATGATAGAAGAAGGATAGCTTTGGGTAGAAGTTCCTTTGTTAAAGGAATAGTTGGCACTGGCTTTTTCTTTTACAATTACAAAATTGTCTTTTGTGTTTGCCAGTGTTACTACGGTTCCCGTTCCTCTTAAAATACCATCTTTCTGGTGACTCAGCACGGTACCAAATCCAGATTCCCGGTATGGTTTTGCTTTTGAATCATCTATGGTAAATAAACGAATTGCTTCAACATCCGCTTTAAGGGCCTGGTTCCATCCAAATGCGCCTTTTTGATTAGACCCAAGCTGAGAAGTACGGAAAAAGTCGGCTGCATTGGCAGGGCCGGCTGCACGTGATGCCTGAGGAATACCATAATCGGTATAAATATCTATGAATGAAGGATAGATGTATTTATCCTTACAATCAATAATTACTGCATCTTTTGGAATGGTCACACCAGCACCCACTGAAATGATTTTTCCTTCACGGATTACCAATGTACCATTGGTAATGGTGTTTTGTGCGTCTTTTACAATAGTAGCATTGGTGAAAGCATAACAGCCATCACGTTTGTCTGCTATTCCGTTCAACGGAAAGGTTTCCTGGGCCTGTAGCAATGATGCAAACAGTAAGCCAGAAAACAATAGCTTGATTTTTCTCATAATTAAGTTGGTTTAGAAAGGATTCTAAAGCTAATGAATAACTCATTGCCCTATCAACCCTTCCTACAATATTATGATGAATGGATGAATCTGAAGTTTCCAGCCTTGTTTTGGTTTATTCTCCGGTTGGCACATTGGATCTTCTGAATTTACCAAGCGCGTCCAGCACAATGGCAATTTTTCCATCTTTGCCTGTTTGGGCCCTTAAGAAGATACTCATACCGCCTTTAGCAGTATTACTGGATTTGGCGGGAACATAGTCTGGCCCCTTATTGGCAAGGTTTCTGAGCGGAACCTGTATTCTCATGTCTGTATTTCCAGCAATACCATATTGGCCCTCTATAAATAAACCAAAGACACTTGATTCTATCTGCATCCTGGGAATATTTACCAAACCATTTTTAACCCAGACTTCGTTTCTAATTTCTGCAAATTTGACATCAGAAAAATTACGTGTTTTAAAGGCTGTTTCCTGAATTTTTTCCAGTGGACCAAAATTAGTCAGACTACCGTTTTTGAGCGCAAATTGAATCGTACCATCCAGCGAATTTTTATTTACTACCCCTGAACCATTAATGGTTCCTTTCATATTTATTGTAGCACTTAGGTTTCCACTCAGATTTTTGTAACTGATACCGTTCAGTCCAAAATCATTAAACGCATAGAACAAAGCCTTCGAATCAATAGTACTGATATTTACTTTCGTAAAAACTGAATGTAATCCATTGTTTGTATTCTTTATCCCAGCTATCATATTAAAGGATCCGCCCGCCAGATCAAATTGTAATTTTTTTAAATTCCAGTCACCCTCTACCAATTGTACGTCTCCTGAAAAATTGGTTGCTTTTAACTGATCATAATTAATTTTGTCTGCCTTTATGTTAAGACTGATGATTCCATTGTGAATCAGCTGATCGATTTTATGAATCGATTGATTCAGGTCTTTTTTGTTTTTTATTGCTGCGATTCTTTTTCTGGGTGATAGCAGAGGTGCCAGGCTATTCAAGTTTAAAAAAGGGCTGTAGATATTTAATTGAACAGTAGACTTTCCAGGAACGTTTTCCAGAAAAGAAAAAATATTTTTAGCGCCACCCGTGATATTAATACTACTTCCCCTGGTTCCTTTTGCAACCATATTGTGTATAACGAGGTCGGCATCATTAATGGAGATGTTGGTTTTACATTCTGTCAATTTTATATCCATTGGTTTAATTCCGATGGTGCCTTTTTTAAGTAAAAACGAAATATCAATATTCGCATTTTTGTTATTAATATTTCCCAGTGGTCCATTATACCCTACCCGGAGACTTCCGGTTCCTTCTGAAAATATAAGATCAGAACTATTGATTATTTTATTGAATGTGGCCAATTGAAACTCTGATTTAAATGATCCGTTCACCGTTGGTAGCTTCAGATTAATTATTTCAATGAGGCCAGCTTTTACCGGTATACCTTTCCAATCAGCAACGAGGTTGTTGATTACAATTTTTGAATTAGGATCTTTTCTGGGTAATCCTTTTGTAACCTCATTCGTAAACAGTCCGTTAAAGGAAGCATTTTTAAAATGTACGAGCGGAGTAATCAGTGTTGTATTATTTACTTCCCACCTGGCAATAATCAGTGGTTCGCCGCTTTTCAAAGGGCCATCCAGCGTTGCATGAATGTTCAGCGGAGCATTCAGATCTGCGAGTTTTAAGGCTTTGGCAATATTGGGTGAAACTATGGTTTTAGCTAATTGATAGGTTAATCCTTTTGTTTGTATATCCAATTTAAAATTTCCGCTATCGGTAAATTGAAATAAACCGGTGAATAAAAACGGGTGTTGATTGATATTCAGCTGAATTGCTTCAAAAGTTAATTCCTGTTTTTTTGTATGAAAAACCAAATCGTATTCGCCCTCCAAAACTTTGTTGGCAAGAAAACTTCCATTATTGGTATTAAATGAAAGACTCTTTACTAGAATATCTTTTTCAATGGATAGTGTTGTACTGTCTTCCCCGGTGCTGCTTTTTATTTGAAGCTTGTTGATGAACAAAGAAATTAATTTCTTTTTATACAAATCTTCAATAGTTACATCAAATTCATTGAATTCCAGATTTTTTGGAAGCTCCAACTTTTGTTTGCCGCCAGCATTTTTTCTTTTAAAATAACTAAGGTTGTTGACTCCGGTGCTGTCTGTATATACATACAGGTTGCCTTTTTGAATTTCTGTTTTCCCGAAAATAATATTACCTGTTAGTAGACCGGGTGTACTGATACTAATATAGATCTTTTCAGCACTGAATAATTTCTTACCATGAAGCTGGAACAGGGGACCGCGAACAGTTACATTTTTAAGTTCCAG
This sequence comes from Sphingobacterium thalpophilum, assembly GCA_943325035.2. Lineage (GTDB taxonomy): Bacteria > Bacteroidota > Bacteroidia > Chitinophagales > Chitinophagaceae > Sediminibacterium. Next base: position 5,589 of record CALPNW020000039.1, read on the forward strand.
CGATATATTGGGAAAGTGTTGAAAAAAAGCAACATCCAGATCTTTGATAGCAACAATAGAATGATAGTTTTTTTCAATATCTTTTACAGCTTTCGCAATCAGTTTATTTTTGTTTGTTTCTATATAAAATTTAGCACCTGCAAAAAGCAAAACGAGTAACAAAAAAAATACAGCAACAATAGTAGCCGGAATCTTAATATATTTTTTCATTGGCAGGGTAATTAAATAAAAGCGAAAAAATTATCTTCCCATGTATACCATCAGAATCTGCACATCACTTGGGTTGACCCCCATAACTCTGCTGGCCTGTCCGAGTGTTGCGGGTCTGATTTTTTTTAATTTCTGCATGGCTTCATTAGACAGAGCGGTTAATTTGCTGTAATCAAAATTATCAGGAATCATCATGTTTTCCAGATCACTCATTTTATCTACAAGGGCCTGTTCTTTTTCGATGTAGCGTTCGTATTTGATTTGTATTTCTGCCTGCTGAATAGCATCTTCACTGATCCCTTGCAGTTTATCTTTCAATACAGGTAATACTACCTGCAAGGCGCTGATCGTTACATTCGGACGTAGGATGATTTTAGTTGCTTTTTGTTTTTCTGTAATGGCTGCAGAATTAATATCTCCGAAATATTGGTTCACCTCATTGGGTTCTATGCTTAGGTCTTTCAGTGCTGCTTTAACCTGGTTTACTTCTTCGATTTTAAGATGGACCAATTTAAGCCGGTCTTCTTTTGCTAAACCCAGCTCATAACTTTTTTGAGTGAGGCGGATATCTGCATTATCCTGTCTGAGAAGTGTTCTGAATTCTGCCCTGCTCGTAAACATCCGGTAAGGCTCATCTGTTCCTTTACTGATCAGATCATCTACCAATACGCCTATATAAGCTTCGCTTCTTTTTAATACAAAAGGTTCGAGGTGTTTTGCTTTTTGGTGGGCGTTGATACCGGCCATTAATCCCTGACAAGCCGCTTCTTCGTATCCGGTTGTTCCATTGATTTGTCCGGCAAAGAATAAATTAGGCAGCAGTTTTGTTTCCAGCGAATTGCTTAATTGGGTGGGCATAAAGTAATCATACTCTATCGCATAACCTGGTCTAAAGATTCTTACATTTTCAAAACCCGGTACCATGCGCAAAGCCTGTATCTGTACTTCTTCGGGCAGTGAAGTAGAAAATCCATTTACATAAATTTCCACCGTATTCCAACCTTCTGGTTCTACAAAAAGCTGGTGTCTGTCCCGGTCTGCAAAACGGGAAATTTTATCTTCGATACTCGGACAATACCTAGGACCAACTCCTTCAATTCTTCCCTGGTACATAGGGCTTCTGTCGAACCCTGTTTTCAGGATATCATGAACCGCTTGATTGGTATAAGTAATATGACAACTTCTTTGCTCTTCGGGTTTTACACGGGGAACATTCATATAAGAAAAACCTACAATATGTTCATCTCCTTTCTGTTCTTCCATTTTTGAGTAATCCAGACTTCTTCCGTCTACTCTTGGTGGAGTTCCTGTTTTTAGCCGATCGCTTTCAAAACCATATTCTACCAACTGTTCGGTTATTCCTGTAGATGCTTTTTCCGCTACACGACCACCACCAAATTTCTTTTCGCCAATATGTATGATCCCATTTAAAAAAGTACCACTGGTTACCACTACCGTTTCCGACGAAATCTCATGACCCATTCCTGTTATAACACCGCAAGCTTTACCATTTTTAATAATGATCGATTTTACCATGTCCTGGTAAAAATCTACGTTGGGTGTATTCTCCAGCATTTCTCTCCATTTTGCTGCAAACAACATTCTGTCGTTCTGGGTTCTCGGACTCCACATGGCAGGTCCTTTACTCAGGTTCAACATCCGGAATTGAATGGTACTCAGGTCGGATACAATTCCACTATACCCGCCCAGTGCATCAATCTCTCTAACGATCTGACCTTTTGCAATTCCACCCATTGCCGGGTTACAACTCATCTGAGCAATGGTTTGCATATTCATAGTTACGAGCAAAACCTTACTCCCCAAATTTGCGGCAGCCGCTGCAGCCTCACAGCCTGCATGCCCTGCACCAACTACTATCACATCATACTTTGGAAACATAGTGCGAAGATACTTTATGGATTAGTTATCCGAATTTTTTTAAAATTTCTCTTTCTGTTTGTAGGTCTTTAATACTGGTTCCCTCGTTGTAGCGGGCAAACTCTTCTTTGGTAAGTGTAGAAACGTCTGCCAGCATGGTTTTGTTTTCAGACAGGAAATGGATCAGGTTTTCATTTGATTCTATGCCGCTCGTCTCGATCCTTTCTATTTTCTCCAACATTTTCTGACAAATGGTATAGCCGGTTTTCTGGAATAAGTGGTTAAAGTGTTTTTTTACAGCCAGCACATCCATCCTGTTCCCCCTCTTTTTATCTGCGCCCAAACCCTCAACACGGATATTTACAAAATTCCAGCAAAGAATCAGGTCTTCCTCTTTAGTAAAATCAAAGTAAGCCACAGGAAGTACATGGTCGAACTGCCAGTTGGAAGCAAAGGTTTCCCAGTTGATCTCCTCTGTAAATTGTAATTCAAACCATTTTCTTAATTGAACTCGGTCTATTCCGAAATAAGGCGCATAGGCTTCACTAGGCGTTCCCTCTAAAACATATCTTCTGAAGGCCAATTGCCATTTCCTTTTTTCCATGGTTTGTATCTTTCTTGTTATTGAATGAACCTGTAACGGCAGAACGGTGTCCTTTACCCTGTTATTCCACTAAAGATAAATGTGATTCGTGGAACATTAAAAAAATGTTTCAGCATGGAACAGTGATTCGTGGAACATTTACTGCGAAGCACAGGCAAAGTCTTGTACCATTATGTATTGATTACCGGATAGTTGCCTCACGCCTACTCCTATTTGTCTAAAGCTTGGGTTTAATAGGTTCTTTCTATGACCCATATCTGGAAGTCCGATGTCTAAATACAATAAAAGGAGGGCAACCAAGGTGCTTTCCTCCCCCAGAGAGATGTTCTCGGCGGCACAGGTATTTACGCCCGCCTTCCTCATGCGCGCCGAAAAGCTCGATCCATCGCTGGAACTATGACTGATTCTTCCGTTTTGCTTAACCAGATCCCTTACATGTTCACCCGCAGCTGTGGAAAGATTGGCCGCTGGAGCTAAAAAGGGAAGAGCTTCTACGTGGCCCAGTTCTTTAATCAGGCTCTGTGCGTACTTCCCCTTGGCAGAAGGTTGATCATTTAAGAACGGAATTAAGGCGCTATCCCGGAAATTAACAGGGTATAACCTGGAATAATTGGTCCAGTATATAAAGTCCTGCTCTAAAAGCGAGGCTTTCTGGTAGACCGGATAGTGCGCTAATTGTTCCAGAAGTGATTTGTTTTTGTTCCCGGGGAAATTAAAAGGCTTGTTGATCAGTGTTACGGAACTATATGACTGGGCGCTTGAACGGCTAAGCAGTAGCAGGTTAAACAGGCCGGCAAGCAATAGGAAGATATAGATCAGGGAGGGCTTCAGGAACAGCGTACGCAACTGTTTAAACGAAAAGGAATACGGCAACTGTTTAAACATAGGGGTCAGTCTTTGAGAAACAGGTGCAAATACCGGTCCTCTTTCGACCGCATGGTACTAATTTCACTTTTTGTTTTGTCTTTATAGCCGCATAAATGCAGCGCACCATGAAAAAGAACCCGGAGCATTTCGTTTCGGTAAGTAGTTCCCATGGTAAGCGCATTGTCTTTCACCCGGTCTATACTGATATAGATCTCCGCTTCTATGGGTTCGTTTGGATCTGAAAGACCAAAACTGATGATATCGGTATAGTAGTCGTGCTGAAGAAAATCTTTGTTCATCTGCAGCAGCATGTCGTCTGAGCAAAAGATGTAATTGATTGCTGCCAATGGCTTCTTCTCTTTGCGAAAGATGGTTTCAATAAAGTTTTTCACCAGGGTTTTCTGTTGAAAGGAAAAAGAACGATCGCCTGCTCGGAAACTGATTTTAGCCATGGTTGTTGATTACTCCAAAATTCGTAACAAAACCAATACATAGCCCATTACCTTTATGTATAATTTGGAAAATGAAGAGATTGTCGGAGTTACACGCTGGAGAAAAAGGAATCATTCATTCGTTTGAGAAGGATGACATTTTTATCAAATTAATGGAAATGGGCTGTGTGCCAGGGGAAAAGGTAAAAGTAGAACAGGTAGCTCCGCTGGGAGACCCAATCTCTATTTCTGTTTCAGGCTATACATTAAGCCTTCGCATAAGCGAAGCGAGCTCTATCTTTGTAGAGGATGATATTTCATAACTAATTGACAGTCAATAAATTGTATGAAAATAGGGCTTTATTTTGGTTCGTTTAACCCCATTCATACCGGGCATTTGATTATAGCAAGTTCTGTTATTAATCAAACCGATTTACAGCAGGTATGGTTGGTGATATCTCCCCAGAATCCGTTTAAACAAGAAGCGAGCTTATTGAATGAATACCACCGGTTGCATTTGGTGCAGCTGGCGCTGGAAGATGATCCGCGCCTGAGGGCCTCTGAAATAGAATTTAAATTACCCCGCCCCTCTTATACGATTGATACCCTGGTGTACCTGCAGGAAAAATATCCGATGCATGAGTTTACCATTATAATGGGCAGCGACAGTTTTCAGAATTTACCCAAATGGAAGAATGCTGATTTACTCATCCGTAATTATTCGTTTGTTGTTTATAACAGACCGGGTGCTCCGGTAACCAATACCCATGGTGCACAACTTACTGTTCTGGATGCGCCACTTTTAACGATCTCCGCCACACTGATCCGGAAAAATATCCAGGAAGGAAAAAGTATCCGGTACCTGGTTCCCGAAAAAGTGCGTACTTATATAGAAGAGAACAATTACTATAAGTAAACCCATGGTTACGGTACAACCGCTGTGCGGCATTGCTTATCCGTTTATATAATTAATCCGTAACCCACGCAATTAGTTAATTGATTGTAATAGATTTATCAGGCAAAATAATGCCATGAAAAAAACAATCTTTTTATTATTGGGTTTGTCGGTTACCTATTGCCATGCCCAGGAGCTGACGGTAGAAAAAATTATGCGGGATCCCAAATGGATCGGCAACTCTCCTTCCAATGCGTTTTGGGGAATGGATAGCAAAACAGTTTATTTTAGCTGGAACCCCGAAAACAAAACAGCAGACTCTGTTTACCAGTTTTCTACGGGTGCAGCAACTCCGGTGAAGGCTGGTTATATGGAAGTTCAAAAAACAACTGCCATCAATAACAACGTGTATAATACTGCTCAAACGCAATATGTATATACTTATCGCGGAGACATTTATTGGGTGGATGTAAAAACCAGTAAAACCATTCGTGTAACCAATACCGAAGAGGCAGAAGCAGCTCCAAAGTTCATGATGAACGATGAATGGATCGTGTATAATAAAAACCAGCAACTCTTTGGATGGAATACCAAAACCGGCGTTACCCAACAACTTACAAATATTACCCGATCTGCTGAAACAACTGCTGCCCCTGCGTTTGGAGGCAGAGGTGCAGGCGGTGGATTTACCGGAAACACCGGTGGAGGGTTTAGTGGAAATGCCGGTGGATTCAACAGAAATAATGCTGCTGCAAATTCCGGAGCTTCGGCACTAACGCAGGATGGTTGGTTGCAACAGGAACAACTGGCATTGTTTGAGGTATTGAAAGAACGCAAACAAAAAAGAGACCAGCGCAATGATTTTACCAAAGCCAACCGGTACATCGGAACAGATACTTTAAAATCTATTGGCATTGGCGATAAAATTTTGCAGGGGCTGTCGATCAGTCCGGACGGACGTTTTGTAACCTACCGCTTATTCCAGGCACCGGCAGCATCCGGAAAAAATACCATTGTACCCGATTATGTTACGGAGAGTGGATACACTACTGATATTCCAGGACGAACAAAAGTGGGCAATGCATTGGGCCGTGCTGATTTTTATATCTGGGATAAACTCCGCGATACAGTAATGATGGTAACAACAGATTCTATTCCGGGCATTACCGACTTACCGGATTACGCCAAAGATTACCCTAAAAAATACGAAGGTAAAAAACCTGCAGCAAGACCGGTTATCACTTACGGACCTTATTGGAATGAAGCAGCTACTTATGCAATCGTAGACATCCGTTCACAGGATAATAAAGACCGGTGGATCATGCAACTGGATGCTGTATCCGGAAAATTAATGGCAATCAATCGCCAGCGGGATGAGGCCTGGGTGGGTGGCCCCGGCATTGGCGGCGGAAATTTTGGTACAAAGATCGGATGGATCAACAGCAATAGTTTTTATTTTCAGAGTGAAGCAAGCGGCTACTCGCACCTATATGTTTACGACATCAACACTAAAAATACCAAAGCCATCACTACCGGAAACTATGAGGTACAGGATCTGGTGCTGAGTAAAAATAAACAGCATTTTTATCTGCTTACCAATGAAACACATCCGGGAAAACAAAACTGGTATAAAATAAAAACCGATGGAACGGTTAAAGAAAGAATCACCCCGATGGAAGGTGGATATGAAATCAGTATGAGTCCGGATGAAAAATGGATTGCCTACAGATACTCTTACATCAACAAGCCATGGGAATTATTTATTCAGGAAAACGCAGCAGGTAAAAAACCGGTACAGGTGACGAATCAGTCCATGAGTGATGCATTTAAAACCTATGCCTGGAGAGAACCAACCATCACTACTATACCGGCAAGTGACGGGCAAGCTATTTACGCCAAAATTTTTCAGCCGAAGGCTGATAAGAAAAATGGTGCCGCCGTTTTTTTTGTGCATGGTGCGGGTTACCTGCAGAACGTTCATTACTGGTGGAGCAGTTATTTCCGCGAGTACATGTTCAATAATTTACTGACAGACCAGGGCTACACCGTGATTGATATCGATTACAGGGCAAGCAGCGGATATGGCCGCGACTGGCGTACCGGAATTTACCGGCACATGGGCGGAAAAGATTTAACGGATCATGTAGATGCAGCAGCGTACCTGGTAAAAAATTATGGCATTGATCCGGCAAAAATCGGATTGTACGGAGGCAGTTACGGAGGATTTATTACGCTGATGGGTTTGTTCACTACACCCGATGTATTTAAGGCGGGCGCTGCATTACGGCCGGTTACCGACTGGGCACATTATAACCATGGGTATACGGCCAATATTTTAAATGAGCCGGTGCAGGATAGTATTGCTTATGCAAAATCATCGCCGATTAATTTTGCAGGCGGGCTCAAAAATAATTTGCTGATCTGTCATGGAATGGTAGATGTGAATGTACATTTTCAGGACGTAGTCCGGTTATCGCAAAAACTCATTGAGCTTAAAAAAGACAACTGGGAACTGGCGGTGTATCCGATGGAGGATCATGGATTTGTAGAGCCGAGCAGCTGGACGGATGAATACAAACGCATCCTGAAATTATTCAACAGCAAGTTGTTGAAGTAAGAATAAACCACCTCACTCTTCGGGGTACTTCCCTCCCTCCTTTGGTCGGTCAGGCCTGAAAGGAGGAGAGCTAATAAAATAAAATAGTTTACTGCATAAAAAAGCCCGGCTGAATTTCAGCCGGGCTTTTTTAATGGTATCGTGTTATGGAATTGTGACCTAACTGTTAACCTATTGTAACCTTTGGGTTAACGAATGATTATCAAAATGTGAAAACGCTTTAACGTTCTTACTACTTAATAGTTTCGCGGCACCAAACAAAACTATAGAGTATGATGAAGAGCAATTTAAAGCAACGATCGGGTTTTCTCGTTTTTGTTGTTATGCTGCTTATGTTGAGCAATGCAGGTGCACAAGGGGTTTCGGAAGTATCCGGAACGGTAAAAACGGAAAAAGGCGAAGCAGTACAAGGTGTGATTGTAAGCGCCCGGCTTTCCGGAAATACCAAACAAAGGTTTGCTACGGTAACGAATGAGAAGGGTGTGTTTTTTTTAAAGCAACTGATAGCAGGAAACAAGTATGATTTTAGTTTTTCATTTCTGGGATATGAAGAGGCCGTTCAAAAAGGAACGCTGGTAAAGCAGGGTGCTTCAACGAATAGCCTGTCTATCACCCTGAAGGAAAAAAATAACCAGCTCAATGATGTGGTGGTAACTGCTCTTGGAATTAAAAAACAGGAGAAAGCACTGGGTTATGCAGCGCAAACCATGAAAGAGAGTGATATCAATGATGCAAGGTCCAATAACTGGGTAGGTGCATTATCCGGAAAAGTTGCCGGACTAAATTTAGTGTCTCCTGGTTCTGGTCCATTAAACTCAACCCGTATTTCCTTGCGCGGTGATGCATCGATGAATCCGGATGGCAACAGTGCATTGATTGTTCTGGATGGTGTTCCTATGAATAGCGGTGGAACGACTTCGGGCGTATCCAGTGCATATGGTGCCGGTAGCGGAAACGATGTGCCGGTAGATTTTGGGAATGGAATTTCAGATATTAACCCCGATGATATAGAGAGTATCTCTGTTTTAAAAGGACCGGGCGCAACTGCTTTATACGGAAGCCGTGCAGCAAACGGTGCTTTATTGATCACCACTAAATCGGGGGTGAGAAAAGACAAAGGACTGGGTGTTACTTTTAATTCCAATGTAAGTTTTAACACAGTGCTCAAATGGCCCGACTATCAATATAAATATGGTCAGGGAACCGGAAGGGGTACCAATGCAGCCGGACAGTTTTATTATTCTTATGGCGCATCTGCCGACGGTGCAAGCACCAGCGGAACCAGTAGTGCATTCGGACCAGCTTTTAATGGTCAGTCTTATTACCAGTACGATCCAACCTTAGAAGGACAGTCTGCCGGAAAAAACAACTGGGCTCCTTACGAAAACAACATCAAGGGTTTCTGGAGAACGGGCTCTACCATTACCAATAGTATTGCGCTGGAGAGTGGCAATGAAAACGGATCGGTAAGAGCTTCACTGACCCACTCCAAGAATGAATGGATCATGCCCAATACAGGCTATCAGCGTATTACTGCTGCATTAAGTGTGAACCAACGGGTTTCAGATAAAATCAAACTAACGTCTAAGATTAACTATACCAATAAAAGCAGTGATAACTTACCTGCAACAGGTTATAATAACCAGTCTATTTCCTATTTCATGATTTTCCAGAATCCCAATGTGGATCTGGAATGGTACCGTCCTATCTGGAAAAAAGGAAAAGAACAAATAGACCAGGTGCATCCATTCAGTTCATTCATTGACAATCCTTATCTGATTGCCTATGAAATGACCAATGCCATCAAGAGCAATGCGGTAGTGGCAAATATTGCAGCTACCTATGAAGTGTCTAAAAAACTAGACCTGATGCTGCGTTCCGGCATTGACCTGAATAATGAAATCAGAAAGCAGCAAAGACCGTTCAGTTCTGCAAATTTTCAGAAAGGATATTATAAAGAACAAACCATACTGGATTACGAAATCAACTCGGATCTCTTATTATCGTACAAAGATAAAATTGGCCAGAATATTGGTATCACCGCTTCCGCAGGAGCCAACTCCATGAGTGTTGAATACAAGCGGATTGATGGAACGATAGAAGGTCTGGTAATACCGGGTGTTTACAAACTGGGTAATGGAATCAGTGTTCCAATGATGACCAATATCGGAAGAAATAAAAAAGTGAACAGTATTTATGGTACTGCATCTATTGCCTATAAAAACAGATTTTTTATAGATGTTACCGGAAGAAATGACTGGTCCAGCACATTGCCGCTTCAGAACAATTCTTTTTTCTATCCATCCATTAACAGCAGTATTGTATTAAGTGATATTTTCAGATTACCTTCTACAGTCAGTTTTGCGAAAGTGCGTTTATCTGCAGCGCAGGTGGGTAATGATACGGATCCGTATAAAACCAGTAAATATTATGGTTCCAGTGAATTTGCGAGTTCGGGATCTGTGCCTACGCTGTTGCACAACGTAAATTTTAAACCAGAAATTTCTACCAACTACGAAGCGGGTTTAGATATCCGGTTGTTTAAAAACAGATTGAATGTTGACATCACTGCTTACAGCAATATTACCCGCAACCAGATTTTAGAAGTGCCGCTCGATCCAACAACGGGTTATTCAAGAGCGGTATTAAATGCAGGTGCTGTAAGAAACCAGGGAATAGAAGTGATTCTAAATGCAACCCCGGTTAAAAATAAAAACCTCACCTGGAACATTATTCTTACCTGGGCAAAGAACCAGAACAAAGTGCTTGAACTGGCAGAGGGTATGGATGGAAAACAGGATATTGGTTATGGTGGTAATGCAACCATACAGGCAAGAGTGGGAGGAACAACGGGTGATATTTATGGTTTTGGATTTTTACGTTCACCCGACGGACAGATCGTTTATACCGCAGCAGGTTTACCGGCACGTCCTGCAGAAATACAATACATCGGTTCTGCCTATGCAGACTGGAAGGGTGGTATCAGAAATGAATTCACTGTAAAAAATTACCGGTTTAGTTTTCTGCTGGACGGACAATTGGGCGGAAAGATCTACTCTCAGACACACCATAAAATGACCGAGCAGGGTAAACTGGAACATACCCTTATGGGCAGAGATGTGAATTATATTATCGGAGCCGGTGTTGTACAGAATGCAGATAAAACCTATTCTACCAATACCAAACAGGTATTACCGGTAGATTATTATGCCGACTATTACAGAAGAGCCAACGTAGAAGCCAACTCCTTTGATGCCTCTTATCTTAAACTGCGTGAGTTAAGAATTGAATACAATTTGCCGAAGGAGATACTGGCAAAAACATTTTTCAAGCAAATGAGCTTTGCAGTTTATGGAAGGGATTTAATGATGATCACCAGCTTCCCGATGTTTGATCCGGAAACTGCAGCATTAAATGGCTCGAGTATTTTACCGGGTATTGAAATGGGACAGTTACCATCCAGCAGAACGGTAGGTCTTAATCTTACTTTAAAATTCTAACCAACGAAAGCTCAATCACAAAATATTTTTATGAAACGAATACCATTATTCTTTTTACCAGTTGTATGTTGTCTGGCATTGGTGTCTTGCACAAAAAACTTTGAAGCAGTCAATACAGATCCTAACCGGATTAATTCTATCAGCCCCGGAACACTGCTTAACCCGATCATTTATGAAACGACCAGTTTCAATATGGGCAAGAGCGATGACTTTACTTTTAACCTGATGCAGGATGCATTGCCTTTTCCGAGTGCCTCCGGTGGTGTTCACCGCTATGACGTAACAGAGAGTGCAGGCAATTCTACCTGGAGCACTTATTACAGATGGCTGACCAATGTAAAAGAAATGTACAACGCTTCTCTTGCGGCGAATGATCCCAACTACCAGGCCATTGCCATGACACTCCGCGCATGGATCTATTCTAATCTGACCGATTGTTTTGGTGATGCGCCTATGGAAGAAGCAGCACGAGGAGACGAAGGGATTTTAAGACCGGCCTTCAGTACCCAACAGGCTATTTATACCAAGATGATCCGTGATCTGGACTCTGCCAATAACCTGTTCAATACTACAAAGACCATGATCTATGGAACGGAAATTCTTTATGGTAATAATGTACTGAGCTGGAAGCGTTTTTGTAATTCTTTACAAATGCGTTTATTAATGCGGGTATCTAAAAGAACAGAACTTGCCTCGCTGGCCAAGCTGAGAACCATTATTGCTGACCCTGCAAAATATCCGGTGTTTACCGCCAACGACCAGGCAGCCATTTTAAAGATCAGTGGTATTACACCACTGGTATCTCCCTGGGGACGGGCGATTGATTTTACCACATTC
>CALPNW020000040.1 GCA_943325035.2 Sphingobacterium thalpophilum
ATGATTCCGGTCCGTATATTTCAATAATTCTTCCTTTAGGCAATCCACCCACTCCCAGCGCTGTATCCAGACCAATTGACCCGGTGGAAATCACTTCCATCGGAGCAGTGCTCTTTTCGTTCATCATCATTACACTGCCTTTTCCGTAGTCCTTGTCTATCTTGTCGATCGTTAGTTTAAGTGCTTTCAGCTTTTCTGCGTTGCTCATTGGTTGTAATTTATGGGTCAAATTTAATGGTGATGTAAAACTAATGGGTTTTTATTAATTAACACTAATTTTTTTAGTAATTTTTACTAATGGGTTTAGTTTTACGTTTCTTGTGCTAAAATAATACGCCACCGTTTTAAGCGGCAGCGTATTAATACGGATTCTTTAATTTTTTTAACGGGAACACCCTTTAAAGGGGATTCTTACCATCCAATACCATAATCTTCGCCGTTGTTAGACGAACCACCCCAGATGGAGTTGTGCTTGCGATCCAGGAAAATGGCGTTGATAGGACCACTGGTGCGTTCGCCAAAACTCAGCTTATAGCCCATTTTCTTTAAGGCTTCTCTGGTGGCTTCGGGCGTTTTACCGGACAATAAGATATCGCCTGCTCTTGGCTTACGGTCACTCATCTTCGTTCCGCCCAGGGATAACCACAATTGATTGGTATTAATATTGGCTGCTTCGGAAGCCTGTTGAACCGTCATTCCAAAATCGTTCATATTGAGGAAGAACTGCAGCAGATTCTGTTCTTGTGTATCACCACCCTGTACCGCAAAAGCAATATAGGGCTTGCCATCTTTCAATGCCAAAGAAGGAGTAAGGGTCACTCTTGGGCGCTTTCCGGGTTCTACCACATTGAACGGATTCATTTCTGCGTCCAGCACAAAACTCTGCATGCGCTGACTCATCCCTACACCGGTATTTCCTGCAATACAGGCCGGTAACCATCCGCCGCTGGGAGTAATAGAAACCACCCAGCCTTCTTTATCGGCAGCTTCCACACTGGTGGTGCCGCGCCATAAACGATCCATGTATAACTCTTTCTCTGCTATGGCAGATTGTTCCAGCATCACAGTTGCCGTACTATCGTGTGCGGGTACAAAATTTCTTTTGGTTGAACTGTCGCTATCGAGTTGCCTTTTCTTCAGCAGTTCCAGATAGGGATTCACTGCACCTTCAAACGGATAAGGATCTCCGGCCCCAATTGCTGCATTGTTTTTTTCGGGATCAATAAGTTGCGCTCTTTGTTTGGCGTACTCCTTGCTCAGTAATCCTTTCATGGGTTGTTTGGTAGGAACAAATGCAGGATCACCATAATAAAAATCCCGGTCCGCAAAAGCAAGGCTCATCGACTGATAGACCGTATTGATGTATTGAGGAGAGTTATAACCCATTTTTTTCAGGTCAAAATTTTCTAAAATATTGAGGGACTGTAACAGCATGGGTCCCTGTGTCCACTGAGACAGTTTGTATACATCTACCCCTTTGTAGTTCACCATCATGGGCTCTTCTTCCTTCACTTTCCAGTTGGCCAGATCTGCCTTGGTGATTAATCCGCCCTGTTCTTTGCTTCCTCTTACAAACTCATCCGCTATATCTCCTTTATAGAACCGATCGTATGCAGCCTGTATCGCCTGTTTGCGAGTTTTTTTGTTTGTCAGCGCATCCTGTTCTGCTTCTACCAGTTTGGTAAGTGTGTTCAGCAGATCCTGCTGTACAAATATTTCACCTGCCTCGGGTGCTTCTCTTTTTTCGCCCTCATGGGTTAAAAATACTTTTTTGCTGTAGGGCCACTGTTTAATCCGGTCTTTACCTCTTTCTATACTGTTGGCAGTTTGCGCATCAATGGGGTAACCGGCCGCCATTTGCATAGCGGGGGCCAAGACTTGTTTTAAACTCATTGTTCCGTATTCGGACAACATATGACAAATGCCACCCACTGTACCCGGTGTAATGGCCGCCAGCGGGCCATACTCGGGTGGAAAACTATACCCCTTGCCTTTAAAGAAATCAACTGTTGCTCCGGTTGGCGCAACACCTAGCGCATTGATGCCAATTACTTTTCCGGTTTTAGGATTGTAGATCAGCGCCTGTGTTTCTCCTCCCCAGCTCAATACATCCCACATGGTGCAGGTAGCGGCCAGCATGGCAATAGCCGCGTCTACCGCATTTCCTCCCTGTTGAAATACCATCGACCCGGCAGTAGCTGCCAATGGTTTACCGGTAATGGCCATCCAGTTTTTTCCATGCAGTGGTGGCTTTTGGGTGGGTTGTGCCAATAGAGTAGCTGTAATAAATACCGTACTCAACAGGAGTAATTGCTTTTTCATATCGTACTGATTTGGAGGTTGAAGTTAATGAAGCATTCCATAAACCGCTCTTTGTTATACAAACGGCGGGATCTGAATTTACTACCGGCGAAATCGCTATTCTTGATTGGCTTTCAGCACCCGTAAAAAATTTCCGCCCATGATCTTATAAACATCCTTTTTACTGTATCCCTTTTCGAGCAGGGCTTTGGTGATCAGCGGATAAGCAGTAACATCATCCAGTTGTTGCGGCGTAGAGCTGACTCCGTCAAAATCGGATCCCATTCCTACATGCTCCACTCCAATTCTTTTTACAATATAGTCCAGGTGATCGAGCAGGGCACTTAATGGTGGGCGGATGGCGTTGGCTTCTGCCGCATATTTTTCGGAGATCATAGTGAGTGCGTACTCTTTTTGTACACCCGACTTTACCAGCGAATCTATTTCCCTTGCATGTGATAATACAAATCGGGTTTCTTTTACACTAAATGTGCTGTCTACAAATCCAGAATAAAAATTCAGTTGAATCACTCCCCCGTTTTTACCAATGGCGTCTATCTGGTCATCTTTTAAGTTCCGGGGAACCGGACAAAGTGCATATGCATTGCTGTGAGAAGCGATCACGGGTTTGGTGGTGGTTGCTATGGCGTCTTTAAAGGTTTGTTCTCCTACATGACTCAAGTCTACCAGTATGCCCAGCCCGTTCATTCGTTGTATCACTTCTTTACCAAATCCGGTAAGCCCCATTCCGGCAGGTAAAGATCCGTTCATTGATTTCTTTTTAGCATTGGTTTCGTCCCAGGCAGAACTGGCCCATTGGGTAGAATTATTCCAGGTAAGGGTCATATACCGGGCGCCCCTGTTATAAAAATGCTGCAACTTATTCAGATCATCTTCAATCATGTGTCCGCCCTCCACACCATACATTGCAACCAGCTTGTGTTCGCGGATGGCTTTTTTAAAATCGGCCGGGTTTTTAACCAATACAATTTTTTCCGGGTTTCTGGCGATCACCGCATCCAGCGTATCCATTTCGCGGTTTGCCCAGGCAAAAGGTTGTTTCATATCACCATCGCACCATACAGAGAACAACTGAACATCTACACCCGCTTCTTTAAACCGGTTGAGATCGGAATGTGTTTTACCCCGAAGGTCCTGATCGATCTGTACATTTTTCTCCAGCGAAGCAGTAAGAATATCATTGTGCGAATCTACCATCACTGCTTTGCGGTGAACCTTCTGGTAATTTTGCCCGTATAAAACCGTGCTGCATAAAAGGAGCAGGGATAGTAATATTCTCATACAATCTGTTTACGCTAAAGCTAGATTATTTGTATGGTTTATTACCTGAACGGGGTTATATATTTTGTATTAACAGCAAGGGTTTTATCGGTCAGTGTTTTTAAGAAGGCCACCAATGCCGCTTTTTGTGCAACCGTTAAATGAAGTTGTAGGGGATTGTTATCCGCATCTTTTAATGCACCTGCCAGATTGGGGTGATTCTTAATGCCGCTGTTATAATGTTCTATCACCGCCTCCAGTGTTTTAAACCGGCCATCGTGCATATAAGGTGAAGTAAGTTCAACATTTCTTAGCGTGGTTGTTTTAAATTTTCCGGCAAACGCAGGGTTGCGGTTAAAGGTTTCTCCTGCACCCAGATCTGTGGTGGAGGTTTCGTCCAGTCCATTGTTTTGCGGTCCGCCAATGGCACTTACAAAAGCCTCTGTAGTATGACAACCAAAACATCCGGCTCCTCCGTTCTGAACCGGCGTTAAATACAATTGCTTACCAAGATTTTCTTCGGCAGTAAAATTGGGAAATGCTGCCTGCCGGCCGTTTACCAGCGCACGGCCAATATCGTATTTACTGTTGTAACTGATGATGCTTCTTACAAACTGAGAAAGTGCGCGCGATATTTTCTGGCTGTTAACAGCGGTGTCTCCAAATGCGGCAGTGAAAAGATTTTTATAATACCCCTGTTCCTGCACCCTTTGAACCAGCGAAATAAGTGTCATGCCCATCTCTGTTTGATCCTGAACAGGCATCAACACCTGGTCTTCGAGGGTAGCAGCCCTTTCATCCCAAAAGAATCTACCGCGTACATAAAAACGTGAATTGATCAGAGACATAGAATTTCTTCGGGTGGCAACTCCCGCAAAACCTTTGCTCAAAACCGAAGAGTCACTAAAACCAAATTGAGGCTGGTGGCAGCTGGAACAGGAGATGGTTCTGTTCAGGCTAAGGTTTTTATCATAAAACAAAACCCTTCCCAGGGTTGCCCCTGTGTTGGTGATAGGGTTGGTAGAAGGATTATTATCTGTATCCAGTAATATGGTAGGGGTTCCTGCCAGATCAGCAATGGTAAAAAACGACGGCAGACTTAGTGTGGCATAGTCGTAGGGTACATCCGGAAGATTGAGTACCTGCGCAACAGTTATTTCTTTTTGAACCAACGGATTGGCATCGTATTTTTTGCTGCAAGAAATGATCAACACCAGAACAAAGGGCAGGAAATTGAGTTTGTTGGACATATCGGACGATTGAATGGTTTTGTTAGGATGCAAGATCCTATAGTAGTGCATCATGGAACTTTCAATCAGACGAAGAAAAATTGATTTGGATTAAAGGAAAATTGTTAAAGAATATCTAATAGACACCTGTGACTTCGGGAGCTATGAAAGCAGATCGGTAAAATCTTTGATGATCAGGTTGGCCTCAAAAAGTTGGGGAGTTGTTTGTGTAGTGGTGAGCGCAATAACTTTCATTCCGGCTTTTTTTGCTGCGCTAACACCTACTGCCGCGTCTTCAAATACCAAACACCGGTCCGGACTTACTCCCAGTGTTGCTGCGGATTTTTAAAAAATTTCAGGGTCTGGTTTTCCCTTGGTGATATGAGCAGAGCTGATGACTACTTCGACATGGGGGCCCAACGAAATTCATAGAGGGGTACTAAAAGGTATAAAAATTTCAGCTGAATTACCCTAATTATATAATTAATTATTCATTTTTTTAACCAATAAGACCATATTGCTTACTTATGCTCATCATTTTATCCATTGGTTTTTTTGCAGCTACTCTTAATTCTTCGTCCATTAATAATTCCGGCAATTCGTATTTAAGGCAGAGGTATATTTTTTCGAGCGTATTTAATTTCATGTGCGGACAATCATTACAGGCACAGTTATTCTCCGGAGGAGCCGGAATAAAGGATTTATCCGGCGATTTAAGTTGCATCTGGTGTAATATTCCTGTTTCAGTAGCCACTATATACTGTTGTGCCCCGTCTGTTTCGGAATACTTTAATAACTGGGTAGTACTCCCAATAAAATCAGCAATATTTAAAATTGCTTCCTCGCATTCCGGATGAGCAATCAGTTTTGCCTGAGGGTGCCTGATCTTTAATTTGGTTATTTTCTGGAGGCTGAATATTTCGTGGACCATACAGGCACCATTCCAAAGTAACATGTTCCTGCCGCATTTTTTGTTTAAATAAGCCCCTAAGTTTTTATCGGGTGCAAAGATGATCGGTTGTTCTGGCGGAATTGATTCAATGATAACCTGTGCATTACTACTGGTACAAATAATATCACTCAATGCTTTTATTTCTGCAGTACAGTTGATGTAAGAAATTACCAGGTGATCGGGATGTTTTTCTCTGAAAGCTTTGAAAAGCTTTGTAGGAGCGCTGTCTGCCAGGGAACAACCTGCATTCAGATCGGGTAATAATACTTTTTTGGAAGGGTTTAATATTTTAGCGGTTTCTGCCATGAAGTGTACACCGGCAAAAACAATAATGTCTGCCTGGGTCTTCTCTGCCTCCTGGGCCAGTCCAAGGCTATCCCCGATATAATCTGCCACATCCTGAATATCTGTTTCCTGGTAGTAGTGGGCGAGGAGTATTGCATTTTTTTCTTTTTTGAGTTTTTGTATCTCAGCAAAGAGATCGATTTGCGGATCAATTACCAAATCTAAAAACCCTCTTTTGATCAGTTCGTTTTTTGCAATGTTAATATCCACGGTAATAGTATTTAATAATACATTTTTATAAAATCAACTACTATTATTACGGCTGTGTATATCGTGATAACTTAGTTGTACACAAAAATCAAAGTTAACAAGAGTTGAGTTATTAACAGGTATTCACATAATTACCCACCGTTTTTTTATAGTCTTTATAACAAATACTGGAGGTTTTTAACAAACGAGATCAGATGAATTAACAATAGCTGATTTTTATAATGCACTTGTTATGCACTGTTAATTAACAGGGATAACTTTAACCGTTTTTAGGTCCAAACCTCTTTTTTAATACCAGATAATTAAACTTATTAGGCTCTTTTGCACCCCCTAAAAGGTAAAATTATGATTTCTCCACTGGTTTTTGTGCTTACACACAGCAGGATGTGGACAATTTTATGACTGCTTTTTCCCTTATTTTTGCCTCCCCGCTAAAGAAGAGGGTAAAATATATTTCAATTTATTTATTATGTCTGTAATTCAAACTATTCGTGACAGAGGTACCTGGATCGTTTTTGTGATTATTGCGCTTGCATTAATTGCTTTTATTCTTCAGGATGGTGCTCAACGTGGTGGAACTGCCTTTTCCAACACATCTGTGATTACTAAAGTAAATGGTACTGCTATTCAAAGAGGTGAATTTGAAGAAAAACTCAAGATGCAGGAACAAATGTATGCTGGTCAGGGTGCTACCCGGGAGCAATTGATTGGTAACGTTTGGAACCAGGAAGTGGAGAGTGTTGTTTTAAACCAGGAATTTGACAAATTAGGCATTGTTGTTTCTACAAAGGAATTGAATGATGTTTTATTCAGTGATAATTCTCCTTTGCGTCAGGAATTTACAGACCCTTCTACGGGTGTATTTCGTGTAGATGATGCAAAACGTGCATTTGCACAGATCAAAAAAAGTAAAAATGCGGAACAGATCAAAATGATCAATGCCGGATACATAGAGCCTACGATTCAAAACAGTAAGCGGGCTAAATACCAGAATTTACTGGTTCAGTCCGTTTATGTGCCAAAATGGATACTGGATAAACAGGATGCCGATAACAATGCTATCGCTTCCGTTTCTTATGTGTACTATCCTTATGTTTCTATTGATGATAGTCTTGCAAAAGTTTCAGATGGAGATATAGATACTTATGTTAAGAAACATGCCAATGAATTTGAAAAAGCAGATGAGACCCGTTCTTTAACTTTTGTTTCATTTAACGCAGGTCCTTCTGGAACAGATTCTGCCAATACATTAAGTTTAATCAACAGCTTAGAAAAAGATTTTGCTGCAACACCCGATGCACAGGCTTATATTGGTAAAGTAGGTTCTGAGATACCTTATTATAACAGTTATTTCAGCGCAGCTAAAATGCAGATGTCTTTAAAAGACAGCATTGTGCGTTTACCGGTTGGTGGTATGTTTGGACCTTATCTGGATGCTAATAATTATGTATACGCCAAAATGATTGGTATAAAGCAGTGGCCGGATAGTGTAAAAGTTCGTCATATACTGGTTGGTACTTCTGATCCTAAAAGTGGTCAGCAAATCCGTTTAGATACAGTGGCTAAAAAATTAATTGATAGTATTGAAACAGCAGTACAATCTGGTGCTGATTTCAATGTCCTGGTAGCCAAATATTCTGATGATGCTGGTAGCAAAGACAAAGGGGGTATATATGACTATTTTCCACAAGGTCAAATGGTTGGTGCATTCAACGACTTTGCTTTTGATAAACCAGTTGGTACCAAAGGTGTTGTAAAAACAGATTTTGGTTACCACTATATAGAAGTCCTCGGACAAAAAAATCCCGGTGCAGCTTATAAAGTGGCATACCTGGCTAAACCTATTGTTGCCAGCAATGAAACCATTGGTACGGTAAGTGCAGCTGCATCTCAATTTGCAGTAAGCAGCAAAAACAGCAAGGAATTTACGGAGAATGCAGCCAAGCAGAACCTTCAAGTACTTTCTGCTGCCGAAATAAAAGAGAATGACTTTTCTATCAATAGCATTGGTTCTTCCAGAACACTGGTTCGATGGGTGTTTGAAAAGAATATAGGTGCTGTATCAGAACCTACAGAAGTTGGAGACCGTTATATAGTTGGAATGATCAGTGCCATTAATAAAGCAGGTTTAATGAATGCAACAGAAGCCCGTCCGTTGGTTGAAGGTATTGTTAGAAATGAAAAGAAAGCCAAACAGATTATTGATACCAAGGTAAAAGGCACTACCCTGGAAGATATTTCCAAATCAACCGGTTCTCCTGTTTTACGCGCAGACAGTCTTTCTTTTGCAGGAGGTTTTGTATCTGGAATTGGTAGTGAACCCAAAATGGTTGGGGCTGCTTTTAACAAAGCACTTCAGGGTAAGGTAAGTGAGCCGATAGCTGGTGTAACCGGTGTATTTGCTGTTAAAGGAGAAATGATTGGTGCTAAACCAGGTAATAGTCTTCCGGAAGCAATCAAACAGGGGATGTTACAAACCAGAAAAATGAGCATTTACAGAAGTATTGAAGCGCTTCGTAAAGCTGCTGATGTAAAAGATTTCCGATCTACTTTCTATTAGTAGGTTTATAATTTATAATGTTGATAGCGAAGGCCCGGATATTCCGGGCCTTTTCTTTTTACGTCAATCGAAAGAGGTTGTGAAACACAATACCTATTTTTGCATTTTATAATCATGGATAATTTCATCAATAAAGTTGCCGAAAGCGGAATCATCAGTCTTGATCTGGAAGAATACTATCCAAAGGAAAAACTCATGCTGTTTGATTTAAAAGACCATTTATTCATGGGGTTGATACTGAAGGAGAAAGACTTTAGGGCTGCATTGTTAAGTATGGATTGGGAATTATACAAAGATGCCATTGTGTCGATTACCTGTTCCGCAGATGCCATCATTCCGATGTGGGCCAATATGCTGGTAGCATCCAGCTTACAACCTATTGCTAAAACCGTTTTATTTGGATCGGAAGACCAGATTAAGGAACAATTACTTTTACAAAATATTGCTGCAATTGATGCCAGTGTGTATACAGATCAGCGGGTTGTGGTCAAGGGTTGCGGAGAACTTCATATTCCGGAGTCTGCCTATGTGGCAATCACTACTATTTTGCGGCCCTATGTTAAAAGCATGATGTATGGGGAACCTTGTAGTACGGTACCTATTTATAAGAAGAAACAAGCATAATTACGATTTTAACCAATTTTCTAGTCTTTTCATCCCGATTTCTGGTAACACCTGTTTTTTGGTATTAGTTTTGCTTAGTATTTATTATAAATTTTAAGCCATGTATAAGCTACTCCTTAGTTGTTTGGTGGTTTTTAATATAAACGCCGGTGCTCAATCCGGAGTATTATTACCCGACCAGAATCCAAACTATCTTAAAAGTCAGGAAAAGTATATGATCATAAAAGATTCATTGCTTTTGAAGTCTAATACCACTCAACAGGAAACCTATAAAGCATTTGACTGGTACCAGAATAAGCTGGATAAAAAGACCAAGCGGAAATTAAACAGACAAAATAACAGCTGGAACAATTCTGCCTGGGGCTATTCACCATCTCTCAGCAGTTTTGGGTATCACAATAACTTTGGATACAATGATTTCCGGTATGGTGCTAATTCTTACTGGCGCAGACCTTATATAGGGTTTAGAACCGGAAACTGGTTTTTTGGCTTCTGATCATTCATTCATTTCAAACAATCATTTATGAAACAACTTGTAGGTTTTTCTTTTGTAGCAGCCGCTTTTTTTTTAGTATCCTGTGCCAACAGACAGGTAACCAGAATTGATCCTTCCGAACAAATTGATATCAGTGGTAACTGGAATGCTACCGATAGCAGACTTACAGCTCAGGAAATTACGACCCAGGTTCTGGGTGAAAAATGGTTAATGAATCATGTTACCGAACATGGTAAGAAGCCGGTAGTAATAGTAGGCATGGTTACCAATAAAAGCCATGAACATATAGAGGCAGAAACGTTTATGAATGATCTGGAGCGTTCATTTATACAAACAGATAAAGTGGGTTTGGTACAAAGTGGTAAGAAAAGAGAGGAACTCCGCGCAGAAAAAGCGGATCAGCAAACCAATGCATCACAAAGCACTATGAAAAAATTTGGTTTAGAAAAAGGAGCTGATTTTATTTTACAGGGCTCCATCAATTCCATTGTTGATGCCTACAAGAAAAAGAAAACAGTTACTTATCAGATTAATCTGGAGTTAACCAATATTCAAACCAATGAGGTTGTTTGGATTGGAGACAAGAAGATTGCTAAATATGTAAAGAATTAAATAAGGTTACCATTTCCAATGATTTTAAGCAATAATAATCTGGTTTACATAAAAAAGGCAAGAGCTGTATTACTGTTCCTGCCTTTTTTATTTTCCTGTGCCACCTATAATACCAAACTGTCCGGCTATTACAAAAACATCGAAAAGGGAAATTATACAGCCGCAAAGGAAGCAGAAAACGCCAGTACATTTTTACAGCAGGAAAGGAACAAACTCTTGTATTATATGGAACGCGGAAAGCTGTATCATTTACTGCAAGCTTATGACAGCAGCAACTATTATTTTAACCGTGCCGACGAGTTCATTGAAATAAAAAGGAAAACCGCTGGTGATCTTTTTGTATCCAATCTGTTGAATCCTATGATGCAAACCTATCTGGGAGAGGATTTCGAGCGATTCATGATTCATTATTATAAAGCACTTAATTATTTATACCTCAGTGATCGGGACAATGCAAGGGTAGAAGCGAGAAGAATTACCTTAAGTACGAATGCCCAGGAAGAAAAGTTCAGAATAGGATCGGACCGGTATAAAGAAGACGCTTTTGCATTAAGTATCCAGGGGATGATTTACGAGTTGAACGGAGAAAACAACAATGCGTTTATATCTTACCGTAATGCAGTTGATCTTTATTTAAAGAACAACAATCAGTATTATGGTGTTGGTTTACCCAAACAGCTGCTTCAGGATTTATACAGAACAGCAGCATTAACCGGCTTTACCGATCAGATCAATATCTACGAAAAAAATACCGGCATCCGCTATGCTAACTCCCATATCCCCGAGGGGGGAGAACTAATTGTTTTTTATGAAAAGGGGATGGCTCCTGTAAAAGTAGATAATGCCATTACTGTAACCAATGATGGATTAAATGGTTTTTTCTTTAATGGTCCATATGGTATGATGACCATTCCCTATAATTATGGGGGATCAGGTTGGTACAATAACCGATCCATCAACCAATTCAGACTATTTCGGGTTGCTATACCCGGGTATCAGGAAAGACAATACAAGCAAGACCAATTGATAGTGCGGCTGAACGATACGGCCTATTACGGGGAATTAACCCATAATATAAATGTACTCGCCAGTCAGGTGTTGAACGAAAGAATGCTCAAAGAAGTGGCTGATGCACTTATCAGGGCCGTTGTAAAAAAGGGTGCAGAATACGGTGTTTCAGAAGCCGCCCGTGCAGCCGGTAAAAGTGGTGACAAAAAAGACGATAAACAAAAACAAAGAGACGGTGAAACAGCTGCATTGGCTGCCGGATTAATCATGAATATATTTAATTCTGCTACCGAAAAAGCAGATACCAGAAACTGGCAATCACTTCCGGCTTTCATTCAATATGTACGCATACCCCTGAAGAAAGGATCCAATGAAATCACCCTTCAGTCTTCTAGCGGAAAAAAAATCATTACCGTAAATGGGAATGGTGGTTTGCAGATGATCAATTGGTGTGCTACCAATTAAGAGCCGATTATAGATTGCCTGGTGGTTACTTCTTCAAATCTTTCATCATAGTCTTCCCGGATTGTCTTAAATAACCTATCCCAGATCAGTGTATACAAACCATAATTTCCTTTAAAATACTGGTGGTGCTGGTTGTGATTGGTAGAAGTATTAATCCATCTTCCAACCATCGTTTTATTAAACCCGTTGGGGTATAACTCATAGCCCAGGTGTCCATACACATTATAGATGATGGAGAACAGAAAAAACAGGGCTAAATGGGTAATATGAATAGGGAATGTAAAATAAAAAATGATTACAATGCCTTGCTCTGCAATGGCTTCCAGTGGATGAAAAGCATACGCAGCCCATGGAGAAGGGTTAGTAGACTGGTGATGAACAAGGTGTACCCACCTGAATAAAAGCGGTTGATGCATTATTCTATGGATGATATAAAAATATAAATCATGCATCAGAAACAGTACAGGAAACAGCATAAAATAATAGTACCAGCCATATTCTCCGATCTCCTGATAGCGGGTAGTATGAGGCAATATTGCCGGGCTGTTCAACAGTACAATAATTGCACTGAAGATAACCATGGTGCCTAAGGAGTAGCCCCCTTCTCTTAAATAGTCGGTGGTTTTAGGAAACCTTCTTTGTATCTTTTTATAAAAGAACCTGTTTCGGTAAATCACATAATAAATCAGGAACCCAATTAAGACAACCATTAAATAGCGGGAGCTAATTTTTTCAAAGGCAAAATAAAATACATTCCAGTTCATGGCTGTTATTCGTTTTTAATGGGCTTCCAGCCAGTTTTTTCCCCTGCCAACTTCTGCCTCTACCGGCACTTCGTTGGGCAATGGTAAGGCGTTCACCATACAATTTATAATTAAAGTTTGTAAGTCATCCGCTTCAGACGCTACCGCATCAAACACCAGTTCATCATGTACCTGCAGGATCATTTTAGACTCCCAATTACCGGTTTGCATTTCATGATGAATTTTGATCATGGCCATTTTTATCATATCGGCTGCTGTACCTTGAATGGGTGAATTAATCGCATTACGTTCTGCATACCCTCTAACGGTAAAATTGCTGCTATTGATATCTTTCAGCCATCTTTTTCTTCCCATCAGTGTTTCTACATATTCGTGTTCTTTGGCAAAATTAATCTGATCGTCCATATATTTCTGTATATACGGAAACTCCTTTTTATAGTTATCAATAATTTCTTTGGCCTCTGACCGGGTGATGCCCAGATTATCTGCCAGCCCAAACGCACCCTGTCCGTATATGATACCAAAATTTACGCTCTTTGCTTTATACCGCATTTCTTTGGTAACATCGGCCTCTTCAATACCATATACTTTTGCAGCCGTTGCTGTATGAATGTCTTTTCTTAAACGGAATGCTTCACACATATTGGGGTCTCCGCTGATGGCCGCTACAATCCTTAATTCGATCTGTGAATAATCTGCACTCATTAATAATCTCTCCGGTTCTCTGGGTATAAAGGCTTTTCTGATTTCTCTTCCTCTGGCAGACCGGATGGGGATGTTCTGTAAATTTGGATTGGTACTACTTAACCGGCCTGTAACAGCTACAGCCTGTGCATAACTGGTATGGATTCTTCCTGTTCTCGGATTGACCAGTTCAGGCAGTGCATCAATATAGGTAGACTTCAACTTTGTAAGTTCCCTGAACCCGAGAATATCATCTACAATTTTATTTTTACTGGCTAGTTTTAGTAATACATCTTCTCCGGTTGCGTATTGTCCTGTTTTGGTTTTCTTCGCTTTAGCATCGAGTTTTAATATATCAAACAATACCTCTCCCAGTTGTTTCGGCGAAGCAAGATTGAATCTGACTCCTGCCTGGAGATATACAGCCTCTTCAAAAGTCTTTGCTGCTATTTCGAGTTCCTGGCTATACTCTTTTAAAAAAGCCTCGTCTATTTTTACGCCTTCAAATTCCATATTGGTTAATACGGGAACCAACGGGTTTTCTACTTCATTGAATATCCGTTCAACTTCCTTGTTCTTTAATAAAGGAATAAATGCTTTTTTTAACTGCAGGGTGATATCTGCATCTTCTGCTGCGTATTCTTTTATTATTTCTAATGCTACCTGACGCATATTCCCCTGATTTTTTCCTTTCTTACCAATCAGGGTTTCAATGGATACGGGTTCGTATCCGAGGTATTGTGAACTTAACAAATCCATGCTGCGTCTGCCTTCTGGCTCAATTACGTAATGCGCAAGCATGGTATCAAACAGCTTTCCTTTTACTTCTATCCCATACCATTTCAGGATCAGTAAATCGTATTTAATATTTTGCCCTACCCAGGTAATGGTTGTTTTGGAAAATAACTCAGCGAACAGGTTTAATAGATTGCGAGCTGCTGCCTGATCAGCCGGACAGGGGATATAAAAGGCTTTTCCTGGTTCATAAGAAAAACTCAATCCTACTATTTCTGCGTTGTTGGCATCTATTCCGGTGGTTTCTGTGTCGAAACAAATCTCTTCTTTTGTTGCTAATAGTTGAATGAATGTTTTAATGGCCGCTTCTCCATCAATTACCTGATAATCGTGTTCTGTATTTTCAATATTTTTTCCTCCGATCACTATACTACTGTTTCCTTCTTCACCGGAACTTACTGTGGAATCTGTTTCTGTGTTTTCTTCAGATTTGTTTGGTAAGGAAGCCCTGGAATTTTTTGGTGTAACTGTTTTGGTAGTTACAATATTCCCGAATAAATCTGTTTGAACATGCTCTGCCGGAACGGAGTAAGTAGTAAAGACTTCTCCCAGTATCCTTTTGCCCAGTGTTTTAAATTCTAATTCAGTAAAGATTTCTTTAAGAACCTCATTGTTCCATTCTTTTAATCGATAATCTTCTTCATGAAACTGTACCGGTACATTCGTAATGATGGTTGCGAGCTTTTTACTCATGATGGCCATCTCTTTACCATTTCTTACTTTTTCTCCCAATGCTCCTTTCAGCTGGTCTGCGTTTTCCAGCACCCCCTCCAGGGTATGGTATTCCTTTAATAATTTAGCGGCCGTTTTCTCTCCAACACCCGGAATGCCCGGTATATTATCTACAGCATCTCCCATTAACCCAAGCATGTCTACCACTTGTTCTATCCGGGCAATATCCCATTTAGCACATACTTTTTCAGCGGTAAGTATTTCTTCGGCACCCCCCATAAACGGAGGTTTATAGATATATACATTGGGTTTTACCAGTAATTGCCCGTAGTCTTTGTCTGGTGTTACCATAAATACTTCATACCCTACGGCGGATGCCTGCCATGCAAGTGTTCCTATCACATCATCTGCTTCAAATCCATCCATTTCCACTACGGGTATGTTGAATCCACGTATGATTTGCTGTATATCGGGTATGGATGCGATCAGGTCTTCCGGAGCTACCTGCCGGTTGGCTTTATAATCGGTAAAATCGATATGTCTTTCTGTAGGAGCATGGGTATCAAAACATACGGCCAGATGGGTGGGTTTTTCTTTGTTGATCAGATCAAAGAGGGTACTGGTAAATCCAAACTGAGCATTGGTATTGATTCCTTTGGAGGTGATTCTTGGGTTTCGGATCAGTCCGTAATAGGCACGATAGATCAATGCCATTGCATCCAACAAAAAAAGCTTTTTCGCCATGGGGCTAAGGTAGTAAATACCTGAACAAAAAATCCCGGCCACCACTGGTAACCGGGACAATTTTATATGAATACCTACCACCGATGCTTCGGTTCAGGTAATTCGGTTTATTTAATGCTGTATTTATATTTGTACCGCTCGTACAATTGTTTGTGTTTATTATCTAACGGTATTTTTCTGCCTTGTATAAATGCCTGAGATACAATACTGCTCTTCATGTCCAGAATATCACCTTCACTTACAATGATATTAGCATCTTTTCCTTTTTCAATAGAGCCTGTTTTGGCATCAATCCCCAGAATTTTAGCAGTATTGAGTGTTATGGCACTCAGCGCCTCTTCTTTACTTAATCCATAGGTAGCGGCCGTTCCAGCATTGAAAGGTAAATTACGTCCCCTGTTTTGAGGATCGTCATCATTGATAGCAAACAATACACCTGCTTTTTGTAAAGCAGCCGGAGTTTTAAAGGGCTGGTCTATATCGTCATCATCCAGTGTTGGCATTTCGTGCATCTGGCTGAGTATTACACTCATATTGTTCTGTTTTAATAAACCGGCAATCTGCCAGCTTTCCGATGCACCAACCAGTACCACATCAAAACCAAACTCTTTTACAAAATCAATAGCCAGTAGCATTTGTTTAACCTGATTGCAATGCACAAACAATTTCTGCTGTTTGCTGAACAGTTTGCGGGTTGCTTCGAATTTCAGGTTAGGTTGCTGGTGTTCGGTTTGAACGTAGATATTTGCTTCTCTGAAAAATTGTTTAATCTCTTCAATTTTATCGAGTGCAATTTTAGAAGGATCGTTTTGCTGCGGAAACATTCCTGCAAACATGGCTGCAAATCTTCCGGTAAGTCTGTTCAGCAAACTTGGCATGTATAAGTTCATACCATTATCGGTGCGATATGCTGCATCTTCTGAAGTCCAGGCATCGAGTTGTACAACGGTAGATTGTCCGCCGAGTAATGCACCCTGGGGTACAGTGTGTGCCAAAAGAATTCCATTGGAACGGAGCGTATTGGTGATTTTTGAATCTGCATTATAGGCAGCTATAGACCGGATACTTGGATTCAGGTCGCCAATTTCATTAAAATCCTGCATGCTCCTGATACCACTGATCTCCTGTAATCCAAGTGTAGAATTGGCAAGTATCAAACCTGGATACACGTCTTTTCCGGATACATCAATCACTTCGGCGTTGTTGGAAGAAACAGCAATATCTGTACCTACTTCTTCTATTATCCCATTGTTGATCTTAATGGTGGCTTTTTCCAGTACAGTACCATTGCCAATATGCACCGTACCATTTTTTAAGTAGAGTATGCCTGTTTGTTTTTTAACAGGATAGATATTATCCTGTGCAGATGCAATACCCGATAATAGGGCAAGGCTGCAATATATAAATAGTCGTTTTTTCATTATAAGATTTTTAGTGGTTATCTTGATTTTGTCCATCTTCGTCAGCATCAATTTCCAGCATGCCCATTTTATGACCATGGTCTAAACAGGTATTGATGTATTTATAACTAGGAGTAAAAGGAGCCATAGCAGCACCACCTCTTTTTTCGCCTACCATCTTACCAATCAATCTGGTGCGTTCTGCTTTAACAGC
>CALPNW020000041.1 GCA_943325035.2 Sphingobacterium thalpophilum
TAATATCCGGTTCGAAGAATTCACAGAACAACCAGGAACCGTGCTAATCTCGGCAGACAGGCAATCGGTAGGAACACTGGTAACAGTAAGTACTGAAAAGCTGAACGCGTTTGATCTCAAACAACCTGTATTTATGCTTGATCTGCCTTTTGATAAACTGTTATCGGCTGTTCAGAAGAAGAAAATCGTTTATAAAGAAGTCAATAAGTTTCCGGTAATGCAGAGAGACCTTGCACTCGTAGTGAGTAAACAGATCACCTATGCAGCCATTGAAAAGTCCGTTCAATCCATTAAATTGCCTAAGCTTCAGCAGATGCAGTTGTTTGATGTGTTTGAAAGTGAAAAGCTGGGTGCCGGTAAAAAATCAATGGCAGTAAGCTTTACCTTTTCTGATGACACTAAAACATTAACAGATACGGAGATCGACGCAATGATGAACAAACTCATTCAGTGTTTTGAAAAAGAAATTCTAGCGGAAATCAGAAAATAATGATTGATTTAAACACCCATATTATTCACCTGCACGAGAAACTGCAACTGCTCATCAGAGCGTATAAGCAGTTACAGAAAGAAAATGGGAAGCTGCAGAAGGAAATAGCCGTGTTGCAATCCGACCAAAAAGATAAAAATATACAGCTGGCCCATCTAGAACAAAAAGTAGCGGCCGTTCAACTTACCGGCGGAAGCCAGAACGAAGCAGAAAAAGCACAGTTGCAGAAAAAAATAGACACCTACCTTAAAGAAATAGATATATGCCTGGCATTGCTGCATGCCTGATCCTATGCCCGAACTGATACCCGTAAATATTATCATTGCCGACAGAAACTACCGGTTAAAGATTGAACCAGCCGATGAGGAAATGGTTCGAAAATCTGCCAGCCTGATCAATGAAAAGATCAGCGAGTTCAAAACGCAGTTTGCCGGCAAAGACATGCAGGACTATATTGCGATGGTACTTATCCGGTTTGTAACCGAGCAAAAAGGAGCAGGTGCCCAGTCTGTTCAATGGAACGATGCCGTCCAGAAGATCGGAGATCTGGCAAAACTGATAGAGAAGTCGCTGAGCGAGAATACAGAGTAAGCGCCTAAAATTAAAAATCGGACCCCTTAAATCTGCCAGCTTCTTGTTATCTTCGTGGATATCATCATTTATTATTAAAAAATGAGATGTGACAAGAAAAACAGGATCGTGAACTTTTTAAACCCCTTGCCTAAAAATGGATCAAGCAATAATTTCAATACTAATTGGTGCAGTAACACTGGTTATTGGTGTTGTAGCGGGTAGATTTATCTTCGCTAAAAACACAAAAAAACAACTCGAAGACGCTGAAAGTCAGGCGCAAAACATTTTAAAAGAAGCAGAATTACGGGCCGAAACTGTAAAAAAAGAAAAGCAGTTAGAAGCAAAAGAGCGTTTTGTACAGTTAAAATCGGACCACGACAAAGAACTTCTAGAAAAAAACCGCAAAATCGGTGAAACCGAGAACAGGGTAAAGCAGAAGGAAATTACCATCAATCAAAAGGAAGCTGCTATTGATAAGCAGGTGAAAGAGAACGAGGTAATCAAGGAAAATCTGAACCGCCAGATTGAAATTGTAAACCTGAAGCGTACAGAACTCGAAAAACACCAGGAAGAACATATCCGCAGACTCGAAAAGATTGCCGGATTAAGTGCTGAAGATGCAAAATCCCAGTTAATTGAAAGCCTGAAGCAGGAAGCCCATACACAGGCCCTTGCTTTACAGCAGGAGATCATTGAAGATGCCAAGCTTAAAGCCAACAAGGAAGCCCGTAAGATCGTTATACAGTCTATCCAGCGTACCGCTGCCGAACAGACCATCGAAAACACGGTGACCGTATTTAATCTGGAAACAGATGAAATCAAAGGACAGATCATTGGCCGTGAAGGACGTAATATCCGCGCTATTGAAGCAGCAACAGGTGTAGATCTGATTGTGGATGATACACCGGAAGCGATTATTCTTTCTTCCTTTGATCCATTGAGAAGAGAAATTGCCCGTTTAAGCTTACAGCGTCTGGTAGCTGATGGCCGTATCCACCCTGCCCGTATTGAGGAAGTGGTAGAAAAAACACGCCGTCAGCTGGAAGAGCAGGTGATGGAAATCGGAGAACGCACCGTTATTGAAATGGGCATTCATGGTTTACACAAAGAGCTGATCAGAATAGTCGGTAAAATGCGCTTCAGAAGCTCCTACGGACAGAACCTGCTGATGCACAGTCGCGAAACCGCTAATTTATGCGGAATCATGGCAGCAGAGCTGGGAATGAACCCTAAACTGGCTAAAAGAGCAGGTCTTTTACACGATATAGGTAAGGTTCCGGATGAGGAAACCGAATTAAGCCACGCCCTTTTAGGTGCTAAACTGGCCGAAAAGTACGGGGAAAACCCAGCAGTAGTGAACGCAATTGGCGCTCACCACGACGAAATGGAAATGTTATATGTTATTTCTCCGATCATTCAGGCCTGCGATGCAATCAGCGGAGCAAGACCGGGAGCAAGAAGGGAAATCATGCAGCAATACCTCCAGCGGATCAAGGATCTGGAGAACATGGCACTGGGTTATGCGGGAGTGGAAAAAGCGTATGCAATTCAAGCCGGACGTGAGTTACGGGTGATTGTAGAGGCAGATAAAGTGACCGATATAGACAGTGATAAACTGAGCTTTGAAATAGCCCAGAAGATACAGACCGAGATGACATATCCAGGTCAGATTAAAGTAACCGTAATCAGAGAAAAAAGAGCAGTAAACGTAGCCAGATAGAAAAAAAATGAATTTCAGATTTCTGAATTCAAATTATTTCGCTACCTTTGCCGTCCGCAAAAATTAAAAGTTATGAACGCAGCAGTTCAGTTTGTACACGACCAGTTAACGACTGGCAGAGAGCATCCAAAGTTTAAGGCAGGTGACAACGTCACTGTTAACTATAAGATCGTTGAGGGTGGTAAAGAGCGTATCCAGAGCTTCCGCGGCGATGTAATTAAGTTACAGGGAGACGGAGCCACTGCATCTTTTACTGTTCGTAAGATTTCTGATGGAGTTGGTGTTGAACGTTTGTTCCCCATTCTCTCTCCGAACATCGAGTCTATCCTTTTAAACAAGGTAGGTAAGGTTCGTCGTGCTAAATTATTCTATCTGCGTGAGCGCAGTGGTAAAAGCGCACGTATTAAAGAAAAACGTTACTAAGAGCTTAAATCATATTAAAAAGCGTCCGGAGTTTATCCAGGACGCTTTTTTTATTTTCGGGGGTCCCGTTCAATTTAACATTATTTAATTGGGAGGCACCTGTTTTATATTAACTTTACAATCTTAAATCAATCAACATGGGCAATCTAGGCTTTCAGGAATTACTGATCATTGGTGTCGTAGTCCTGGTTTTATTTGGCGGTAGAAAAATTCCTGAATTCATGAAAGGATTGGGTAAAGGAATCCGTGAGTTCAATGACGCAAAGAACAACGTGAAAAAAGAACTCGAAGAAGGTATGAAAGAAAAAGACAACACCCCTGCTTAATTCTTATTTAAAAGTACAAGCCTTTGTTTCGGTTTCATTCAATCAAAGACTACCATAAAGCATTGCAGAACGGCCAAACCACCTGTGTGGAGGCCGTTCGTTTTTATATAGCGGCCATCCGCCAACAGACAGAGCTCAATGCATTCATAGAAGTGTATGAAACAGAGGCCCTGGAACAGGCGGTTCTGCTCGATCTGCAACGCAGTGAATCCATTACAGCCGGCCTCCCCCTTGCACCGCTGCACGGCGTTGTAACAGGCCTTAAAGATGTGATCTCTTATAAGGGCCATCACTTGTCAGCCGCTTCCAAAATACTTTCCAATTTTACAGCTGTTTATCATTCAACTGCCACCCAGCGTTTGCTGGATGCCGGAGCTATTATCATAGGCCGCCAGAACTGCGACGAATTTGCCATGGGCAGCAGTAATGAAAATTCTTCTTACGGGCCGGTTAAAAATGCCAGAGATACCGAAAGGGTTTCCGGTGGATCCTCCGGCGGATCTGCAGTAGCGGTTCAGGCCGCATTGTGCATGATCAGTTTAGGCAGTGATACAGGTGGTTCCGTAAGGCAGCCGGCCGATTTCTGCGGCATCATCGGCATTAAGCCAACTTATGGAAGAATATCGCGGTATGGTTTAATTGCCTACGCTTCCTCCTTTGACCAGATAGGCATATTTACTACCACCGTAGCGGATGCGGCATTGGTGTTGCGAACCATTGCCGGAGAGGATGAATTTGACAGTACCGTTTCCACCAAACCGGTACCTGATTACCCCGCGGCACTGGAAGCTGCCGCACAGTCGGATATAAAAAAATACCGCATCGCTTATTTTAAAGAATCCATAGAGCATCCCGCACTGGACGAAGATATACGCCAGCAGACCCTCGCAAAAATTCAGCAAATGAAAGAGGCAGGGTACACCGTTGAACCGGTAAATTTTGACCTGCTGGAATATGTAGTACCCACGTACTATGTATTAACTACTGCAGAAGCATCCAGTAACCTCAGCCGTTACGATGGCGTACGTTACGGACTCCGCACTGCAGCACCGCATACAGATCTTACGACCTTGTACAAAGCATCCAGAAGTGAAGGCTTTGGAGAGGAAGTAAAAAGAAGAATTTTACTTGGAACCTTTGTACTGAGCGAAGGATATTTTGATGCCTATTTTACCAAAGCACAGCAGGTAAGGCAGTTACTGAAAACAAGAACCGAAGCGTTGTTTGCACAATACGATGCCATCATTTCGCCCACTGTTCCTGCAACCGCATTTAAGATTGGTGAAAAATCAGATGACCCTATTGAAATGTTTCTGGCAGACATTTACACGGTTTACCCCAACCTGGTTGGAATACCCGCCATCTCCATTCCATTGTTTACCCATTCCAACGGAATGCCTTTTGGTTTGCAGATCATGACCAAACATTTTGATGAGGAAAATCTGCTGCAATTATCAGCGCAGCTCATGCAATTAAAATAATAACGCAGCAACTATGTATGGATTTCTCCATCATACAATATACCTGAAATTATTTTCGGTGATCTTCTTCGCTGCACTCCTCTTTTGTCCGGCTCCTGCCCTTTTACATGCACAGACAAAGCCAGACAGCACCACCGATAAATATGGATTCAGGACTTTGTTCAAAAACAAGTTTGATGCCAGCCAGCCCTATTCTACACAACTCAATCCCAGAGCAGTTTCCTTTGTGCAGGAATACATGCGCAAGCAGGGAAAGGAGTTAACTAAAATGAAGGGATGGGGCAAACCGTATTTTGACCTCTATGATATCATCCTTACCCAGTACGGCATTCCAAAGGAAATGAAATACCTGAGTGTAATAGAAAGCCATTTAAGTTCCGGATTGGTATCATGGGCAGGTGCGGTAGGGCCCTGGCAGATCATGCCCTATGAAGCCAGAAGATTGGGGTTGAACGTAGGGCCCGCAAGAGATGAACGAACCGACTATTACAAGAGCACCCATGCAGCTGCCAAAATCATGAAGGAACTTTATGCTGAATTCAACGACTGGTTACTGGTAGTGGCCGCCTACAATGGAGGTGCCGGA
Source organism: Sphingobacterium thalpophilum (assembly GCA_943325035.2). Taxonomy (GTDB): domain Bacteria; phylum Bacteroidota; class Bacteroidia; order Chitinophagales; family Chitinophagaceae; genus Sediminibacterium. The sequence continues at coordinate 5,600 of CALPNW020000041.1, forward strand.
AGAGTCAGACAATGCATCCGCAAATCGGGTAGCCGTAATTTCTGGGACCTTCAGTATTTGCTGCCCGAGGAAACACGCACCCATGTAAAAAAATTTATCGGTACCCATTATATAATGGAAGGCGGTGGAGGATGGACCACCATGACGGCGGCCGAAATACAGGAAAAAAAAGCCAATACGCTGCCAACTGAAAGCATGCTCCATTTAAGTGCGGAAGAAGAAGCCACTACACAGCTAACCGAAGTGAGTGGACGTTATAATTCTGTTATAGTGGCCAATGGGCTACTGATGAATATTATTCAGTTCAATAAATGGAATCCGGGTTTCGATCAGCAACTGGCCGAAGGAAAGAAATACAAAATGCGTTTGCCCGTCGTCAAAACAGCTTCCTTTGAGGCAATAAAAAATCAATTGCTCAATTCATCAGTACGCGCATTACTGGAGGGAACACTCCAGCGCAATTAATTCAGTTCACTGCCTTATCTGCACAGCAACTGCTGGCAAAAGCATCTGGCTTGGCTTTAAAGGCAAAGCCCATTCCAAGTATATACCCCATTGCTTCGCGCAATGCGTCGTTGCTTTTAAACTGAGGGTTGGTATTGATATCCGCATGCACTTCCATCTCTACCTGGTAATCGATGAACAGATTACAGAGTTCATAGGCAATCTCAATACTCTTGGCCACTTCCAGCAGCATGCGTTCCTTTAAATGATAACGCTGTCTGGTCTTTTCGTTGTGGATGTACATAAAGCCACCGTTGTGTTCGCGCAGAAAAACAATGACCGTGGCAAACTCAGTGTCTGCGCCCTTTACCTGGCTGTCTGTACCAATGCACACTTTCAGTTTTGTGCCAATTGCAGTTTCCCGGATGATGGCAGCTTCTACCGCATCCTTAATAGGAAGAATGATGTTTTCACCATTGAATTTTCTCCAATGCATAAAATAGGGTTTTCCTAAGTTACCAATGAAAACCGGCCAAACCATCAGAGAGTTATGATGTTATTGTTAACAGCGGTCAAAAAGCCGTAATATTACAACCTATTTTAGTACTCTATGAAGCTGCTGTTACAATACCTGAAACCCTATAAGTGGCTGATTGCCCTGGCACTTTTACTGGCAGCCACCAACCAGTCCTTTTCTATGCTGGACCCATTTTTCTTTGGGAAATTACTGGATCAGTACGGAATGCACCCCTTTAACACCGGTTATTTCAACGAAAAAAAGCAGTTTGTTTCTACAGGTACCCGAACAGAGGCGGAATTTATATGGGGCGTACTGGGCTTCTTAGGCATACTGATCAGCGTTGCCATGATTTCCAGAATTGCTAAAGCGTTTCAGGACTATTTCAGCAATGTGATCGTACAGAAATTCGGGGCAAAGATCTTTACCGACGGGCTGAAACATTCTATGCAGATGCCCTATCAGGAGTTCGAAGACCAGCGGAGCGGAGAAACCCTTTCCATTTTAACCAAGGTCCGAACCGACACAGAAAAATTCATCATCTCTTTTATTAATGTATTGTTCAGCATACTGGTGGGCATCGTTTTCATATCGGTGTATTCCTTCCGGCTGCACTGGAGCATCATGCCGATTTATGCATTGGGCATTGTATGCCTTTCATTATTAACGAGCTTTTTAAGCAGACGGATCAAGACCATACAAAAAACCATTGTAAAAGAAACCACCACACTGGCGGGAACCACCACCGAAAGCCTACGCAATATTGAGCTGGTAAAAAGCTTAGGCTTAACCGAGCAGGAGATCAGCCGGTTGAACAAGAATACCTATAAAATACTGGGGCTGGAACTGAGAAAAGTAAAAAGCATCCGTTCCCTCAGTTTTGTTCAGGGCACATTTGTAAACCTGCTCAGACAGGTGATCATGTTCACTTTGCTATGGCTGGTATTTCAGGGAAAATTAACAGCAGGAGAAGTAATGACACTTACGTTTTATTCATTCTTTGTGTTTGGACCATTGCAGGAGATCGGAAACATCATACTGTCTTATCGTGAAGCAGAAGCATCACTCAATAATTTTCACAACCTGATGCTGAAACCATCCGAACCAAAACCGGCTACACCCCAGCATATTGGCAAGATCAGCACACTGGCATTCAACAATATTATTTTCAAACACCAGACCGCACAGTTTAATGCGCTCGATGGAATTTCCTTTGAAGCAAAGAAGGGAGAGACCATTGCATTTGTAGGGCCATCCGGTGCAGGAAAAAGTACACTGGTAAAATTACTGGTAGGATTGTACCGTCCGCAAGAAGGAGATATCATGTACAATGGCGTGAACGGCCATGAAATAAATTTCGATGAGCTCCGCAACCAGATTGGCTTTGTAACACAAGACACCCAGCTGTTTGCAGGAACCATCCGCGAGAATCTTTTGTTTGTTAGCCCGGGCGCAAGCGATGCGGACATAGTAGATGCATTGCAAAAAGCAAGCTGCAATAATATACTGGCTAAGGCCGATAATGGGATTGATTCAATGATTGGTGAAGGCGGCTTAAAGCTGAGCGGTGGAGAAAAGCAACGATTGTCCATTGCAAGAGCACTCATACGTCATCCGCAGCTGTTGATATTTGATGAAGCCACTTCATCGCTGGATAGTATTACAGAAGAGGAAATCACCAATACCATCAGAAATATCTCTGCACAAAAAGAACAGATCACGGTGATGATTGCGCACAGACTGAGCACCATCATGCATGCAGAACGCATTTATGTACTCGAAAAAGGACAGGTGGTGGAAACCGGCAGTCACCAGCAATTACTGGAAGAAAAAGGACTCTACTATGCCATGTGGCGTCAGCAGATCGGAGAACGGAAAGCGTTTGCCGGATAGTGAAGATAATTAGATAGTGCAGCTACTACTTTGCGGGAGTCTCTTTTTCAAATTTTCGCTTGATATAATCCATCACCGAAGGATCTTCCAGTCCTTCCATATCACTCAGCTCCAGCTCAATGGCTTTGGTACTTAATTGTATTTCCAGCAGAGAGAGGGCCAGCGAACAGGCAAATATAAATAGACTAAACGCAAAGATCCAGTGCGCCATCACCATCCACTGCACATAAATAAAATACATGCAGAGAATACTGCTTAAGAAGGTCAATACACCCAAGGCCTGCATGTTTTTGATCAGCTTTAAACGATACCGCAGATTTTTAATTTGCCCGTGAATAATATGGTCCTTATCCGGATTTTGGTATTGGTCATGCAATGCTCTCACCCTGCTGGACAATGCCAGAAAGCGATTGGTATACGCCAGCATGATCAAACTGATAGCAGGAAAGAGTAAGGCGGGAGTATTAATGGTAATGTCCATGGTCTTGAATTAGCGGTAAGAAGGTCTAAGCTACAAAGGAATTACCAGAACAAAAACTCCCCGTCCATAGACAGGGAGCTTCGTTTCGCTTGCTTGCTTAATAGAAGTGAACCAGACGTCACGGAAGGATTCGAACCATCGTTGAAGGTTTTGCAGACCTCTGCCTTGCCACTCGGCCACGCGACTATAATTTATGTGAATAAATATCTCAGATCAGTTGTAACGATACATTCCGGGTTCATTGAATTGATTTCGATGGATCAAAAATAAGGGGAAACTATTATCCTACCAAATTAATAGACTTTATATTTTTTTGTATTCATTCTTTCAATTAGGTCAGTAAACCGGAATAGATTAATTTAATTGCTTAAATGTTTAACATGAAAAGAATAGTTGCTCTGCTGTTACTCCTGCCCTTTATAAGTATTGCGCAGAATTTCGACTCCGCCTGGCTGTCGGCGAATTACAGTAAAAAAGAGATCATGGTTCCAATGCGTGATGGCGTTAAACTTTTCACTTCCGTTTATATTCCTAAAGACCATACAGAAAAGCATCCGGTACTGATAACGAGAACACCTTATTCCTGTGCACCCTATGGAGAAAATAATCATGCCGCTTCTCAAAGAGGACATTATAAAGAATACTTCAGGGAAAACTACATTATCGTAAAACAGGATGTAAGAGGCAGATGGATGAGCGAAGGTCTGTTCATGGATGTGCGCCCCTATAATCCTGCAAAAAAATCTTCCGCAGATATTGATGAATCATCCGATACCTATGATACCATCGACTGGCTCGTAAAAAATATAACTGGTAACAATGGCAACGTGGGTGTTTTTGGTATATCCTACCCCGGTTTTTATTCCACTATGGCCGCATTGTCTAACCATCCTGCATTAAAAGCAGTCAGCCCCCAGGCACCAGTTACCGACTGGTTTATAGGCGATGATTTTCACCACAACGGCGCATTCATGCAGATGGATGCATTTGCTTTTTACACTGGTTTTGGTAAACCAAGACCAGTTCCTACAACAACAGGACCTACCGGATTTCCCTTTCCCACCAATGACCATTACGAATTTTATTTACGCAGTGGCAGTTTAAGTAAACTCACCCAATTTATGGGAGACAGTATTGCATTCTGGAAAGACCTGATGCAGCATCCCAATTACGACGAATGGTGGAAAGCCAGAAACCCGAGAAATTTTGTACAGAACATCTCCCCCAATATTGCCACACTGGTAGTAGGCGGACTCTTTGATGCAGAAGATTGTTTTGGTGCATGGGGTATGTACAAAGCCATTGAAGCAAAAACAAAAAACAACAATAAAATTGTGATGGGGCCCTGGTATCATGGACAATGGGCCAGCGGAGACGGAAATAACCTGGGTAATGTTCAGTTCCAGAGTAATACTGCAGACTGGTATGCAAAGAATATAGAAGTCCCCTTCTTTAATTATTACCTGAAAGGCAAAGGCAGCGCAGATAAAATCAATGAGGCCAATGTTTTTTTTACCGGAGAAAACCAATGGCACCAGAGTGCTACCTGGCCGCTGAAGGGTACTGCTAACAGCAATATGTATTTACAGGCCAATGGCAATTTATCGTTCAAAGCGGCTAAAAGCAATGCGCCCTCTTTTACAGAATATATCAGTGACCCTGCAAAGCCGGTTCCCTATACAGAAGATGTTCATACGGGCAGAACCAGAGAGTACATGACCGATGACCAGCGCTTTGCTTCCAGAAGAACAGATGTACTCGTTTATCAAACAGAAATACTCACCGAAGACCTGACTGTTGGCGGACCGGTAACAGCAGATCTGAAAGTGAGTATCTCCACCACCGATGCAGATTTTGTGGTAAAACTGATCGATGTATTTCCGGATGATTTTAAGTACACCGAAAATGATGCTTACGTAATGAATGGGTACCAGATGCTGGTTCGGGGAGAAATATTCCGGGGCAAATTCAGAAACAGTTTTGAAAAGCCGGAAGCATTTATTCCCAATAGTCCAACACAGGTTAAATATGCCCTGCCCGATGTTGCACATACTTTTAAGAAAGGTCATCGCGTGATGGTACAGATCCAGAGTAGCTGGTTTCCTTTAGCAGACAGAAACCCACAGCAATTCATGGACATCTATCATGCAACCGATAAAGATTTCCGAAAAGCAAGTATCCGCATCTTCAACAACGACTCTAAAATTATACTACCCATTGTAAAATAATAGCCACTACCGCAGCTTCCATTCCAGCGGCACATTTATTTTCAGGCTGATATTGCGGCCCATATTAAATACGCCCTGTCTGCCGGTAGCAACATTTTCGGCTGCATATTTTAAACGGCTCAGGTGATTCTGGTAAGCCACATCGGTAATATTGTTCAATCCAAGATAAACCGATACAATGGTTTTACCCTTGCTGGTAATATCTGCACCTGTACCAATATTCAACAAGGTGTAGGCTGCAGTTACTGTTTCTGTATTGTAGGCAGTGAACACCCTGTTCTGAGCAAACATATTATCCATTTCCAGCTTCAGGTATGAATTGCGGAAAAGCTGCTTTCCGCTTTTATTAAAATCACCCCGTAATTCGGTAAGTAATCTTGCGGGTGGCATAAATGGCAATCTGTTCACTCCTTCAAAGGATTCTGTGAATTTTCCGGCAACCATAGAAAAGCTATTGGAAAAATGCAGCCAATCTAAGGGATGCGGATGAAAATCAATCTTTGCTTCAAAGCCATATAAGATAGCTCCGGATTGTTTAAACTTAAACGCAGCAAGGTCTTCCCCATCAACATTTACCAGTGAATCTCCTCCTGTACGGCTTGCCAGTTTACTGTAGAATATATAGTTACTGATATTATTGTAAAAAGCGTTCACCAAAAAACCTACGTGTTCTGTATTTATTTCAAGTCCTGCATCCAGCTGAAAAGAGGTTTCTGTTTTTAATGTGCGGTCTCCATACTCATAGCGATTGGTTCCTTCGTGTGTTCCGTTGCTTCCCAGTTCAGAAACCGACGGCGCCCTGTACCCCCTGGAAATATTGGCCTTTACCGTTACCGCTTCAGAAGCATTGTAACTCATTCCAAAACTACCGCTGAAATTGCCAAAGGTTTTATTGAACTGTGTAAATTTTTCTTCCCCGTTTTCATCGGTAAAGCCAAAACTGTTCAGGCTTCTGTAATCGCCTCTCAACCCTCCGCTCAGGGTAAAATTACCATTGAATGTTTTTCTCGTGTACACAAATACTCCCGCATCTGTTTGATTGTATTCAGGTATCAAAACCTCTTCCGCTAAATTTCTGTTTTGCTGGTACATCCCATTCACGCCTATGGCCGTTCTCCATCCATTCTTTTCTGCAAACTGGTATTGTACATTGTAATTAATGGTTTTCAGATCAAAATACAAACCGGGCAACTGGTCATCCAACTGATCAGCAAACTCCTTCCGCTGGTTGCGCTGATAGCCCAGATTCACTGCCAGCCTGCCTGTACCGATCGCTATATTATTATCGGAAGCAATTTTAAAATGGGTGATGCCCTGGTATGGAGTAAACATGGTTCGGCTCTTCAGGTCATCCGTACCCGCAACACGTTCTTCCGGTGTTCCCGCATATAATAAAAACTGTCCGGTTACTGCATCACGCTCCCCTTCTACCACTCCTACTTTCTGGTTAAAACTACTGATGAGTAAATGACTGTATCCCCAGGATTTATTAATACCCATATATCCGCCAAAGTTCTGCTCCTTAAACCTGCTGTTCAACACGCTTCCATCGTAGTTATTCTGATAATCTCTGGCAGACTTCAGCGTTCCATATACATTAAAGTTGAATCCGTTTTTTAAATTGCCCGCCATATTTGCGTTAGCGCCCATCATTCCGTTATTGTCTATGAATTGACCATTGATATTTCCTTTAATGGTTCCCTGCTCAACCGGAATATTGGTAATCAGGTGAACAGCACCTCCCATTCCATCACTACCGTATAACAAGGAGGCAGGCCCTTTCAGCACTTCTACTTTTTGAATACTGTATTCATCAATTTCAATTCCATGCTCATCTCCCCACTGCTGTCCTTCCTGACGGATTCCATCATGTATGGTGATCACGCGATTATACCCAAGGCCACGGATAATTGGTTTGGAAATTGCAGGGCCTGTACTCAGTGCCGAAACACCGGGAACCAATCTGGTCAATGCATCTATGATATTGGTGGAACTGCTTTTGAGCAGATCCGTTTTCTTTATTACGGATACGGGCTGGGCCGATTGCTTCACTTTTATTGCAGATGCCACGCCTGTTACGGTTACCCCTTCATTTTCCACTACCGTATACTTTAACTTAAAATCACTCTTTACAGCAGTGCTTAAATCCATCACTTCCAGATAAGAAGCATAGCCCATAAAAGAAATTTCTACTAAATATTTTCCTGCGGGAACGTCCGCTGTTTTAAAACTTCCGTCGGCAGCGGCAACAGCTCCTGTTTTGGCCTCGTGCAAATAAATAGTTGCACCGGCTAATGGATTACCTGAAATGGCATCCAGCACTTTTCCCTGCAAACTGCCCCTGGCCACGACTTTTTCTCCAAAGGCACCAATCAGTGAATGGTTATTGGCCATAGCAGTAAAACTGCTCAGTAAAATCACTGTTAACAACAATAAAGTACTTTTTTTCATGATTCTATATTTGTTACGTTGTTGCAAATATAGGAGGATCAATGAAAAATACATCATTGTTGCAAAAAATAATTACAAGCGGTAAGGCTTTTTGCTCTTACCGGGCTTTAATCATGGTACAGATTTGTTGGGTAGCAAGGTTTTGCAGGCGTGCATAATAAATTCCGGTTGGCAATGTTCCACCGTTAAATACTACCGTATAAGTTCCTGCAGTATATTCTCTATCGGTTAAATTGGCAATTACCCTTCCAGAAGTATCAATGATCTGTATAAGGGTATGGCCGCCAGCTGTTTTAAAAGTAATTACCGTATTGCTGGTAAATGGATTCGGATAATTGCTGATCAGTTTCTCGCCCGATAAGTTTATTACTTTTTTACAGGCTACCGTATTTACCAATGGAAGGGTCTGGAAATTCTTGAGCATCACCTGATCCAGATCGCTATCGTTCACACACAACCAGTTGCTCAACAGGGTAGCATATATACTTCTGAAATCGTATTGGAAAGGTAAATTATCGCCTACAGTTACGTTGGCCCCAAAGGAAGGGGTGGTTCCAAGTACTCCGCCCGTCACCTGTTTGCCAAAAACAAACATGGGTGCTGCCGCACCATGATCAGTACCGGTACTTCCATTGCTTTTTATTCTTCTGCCAAATTCCGAATAAGTCATTCCCACTACCCGGTCCTCGGTACCAAGAAATTTCAGATCATCCTGAAATGCTTTGATCGCATCACTCACTTTCATCAGCAGGTTAGCATGATTTCCAGTGGTGGTATCTGTACTGTTTACCTGTGCAGAATGGGTATCGAAACCGCCAAAATTAACCATGTACACCCGTGTTTTCAACCCACCTTTAATCAGTCTCGACACAATTTTTAACTGGTCTCCCAATGAATTACCGGTTGGATAAGTTACCTGTACCGGCACTCTGGCTGCTGCATCTTTTATGACTGCAGCATACTGCTGTGTTTGCTGTGCAATCTGGCGTACAAAGGTCAGTTCCTTTCCTGCAGGTGTAGCAGGTGCAGGATCCTGAACCCCATTCAGTAAATTATAAAAATTGGAAGGATTACTGATACTCATTCCCATACTAACGGCCGGCCCCTGAAAAGTGAGGGAAGTAGCAGACCCGATTTGTATAGCTAAAGGATCCGACATAGAAGTATTGGGGTAACCGTTGGGGAAATTGGGGTATTCATAATTTAAGTAGCGGCCAGTCCATCCGGTATTTACCACATTGTTACTGTCACTTGCACTCATCCATATATCTGTTGCCCTGAAGTGAGAAAAACTGGGCTGGGGATATCCCACTGAATGAATAATTTTCAGTGCCCCTTCGTTGTACATACTGTGCAAGCCGGTCATAGCAGGATGCAAACCTGTTTTGTTGGTATCTGCCAGTTTTAATACTTTGTTCTCGGGTATAAATATATTTGACCTCGCGTTGGCATAGTTGCTGAAATTCTCCAGTGGTATCACCATGTTCAAGCCATCATTTCCTCCGTTCAATTGTATGATCACCAGTATATGATCGGTTTCTGTTACCGGTAAGAGCATCGATTGTGCAAAAGGCGAATCTGCGCCAAAAGCCTTGAACGTAAGTCCACCAACCAATGATGGCAAAACTATTCCCGCCGGTATTGATTTTCGTAAAAAGTCTCTTCTTTTCATGGTTGGATTATTAAGAAAGCTGGTATTCAGCCAGATTCATCAGGTATTTAATAAGGTCTCTTATTTTGTTTTTCACCGAAGTGGTATTGGCTGTATTTGCAGGGTTGGCAATGAACAGATCCCATGCATCCGACCAGTAATAATCACTGGTTTGTCCACTCAGTAAGATATCTTTTTTTAATTGCGCCCTCGAAGCCGCAGAAAGATCAATGCGGTAAATGGAAGCCAGCAGCTGGTCTAATAATGCATTCGGATCGCGCGGATTGGTGAATTTTTTTACAAACTCCGCGCCGTCGATCATCAGTTTTTTTCCATTGAATGTATATCCGTTCACCACCATGGTATCGGTAAACTGATTTCGTTTAGGCAGTGTATCACTGTTGATCCAGATTTCATAAAACTGTGGCTCCTGGTAATAGGCTTTCCATCCGCTAACATCCGGTGGATCACCAATGTTCTGCTGCATATTGGATACCGAACTCACCAGGTAATTATACATGCCATAGTTGGTGATATAATCCGCTTCCGGCTGAAATGCCAGGTTAAACTCACGGCACATACCTACAACCAGGTCTACCGGACTTTTGATTATGCAACCCTTACTCTGTATATCAAAAAAATGTTCGCTCTTTAATAAGGCAGCAATTACCGGTTTTACTTCGTAATTACCGGAACGCAACAAATTGGCCATCGGTGTAATTACTTTGGCTTCTACCACTGCATCTATTTCATAATATACAAACCAACGGTACAATCTTCTGCAAATATATTTTGCTACTTCATCCGTTGCAAAGATCATCGTCAGCAGATCATCCAGTTCCAGATCTCCGGATGTGGCACCTGTTCTGCCCTGTATAACGGTATTGTTATAAAAAGAAGAAAATGCTTTATTGGCTGTGTCGTGCCGGGTACTGTCGAAATAAGAACTGATAGTAGTGGCATTATTTCTCCAACCGGTAAGTACACGTGCGGCTGCTTTTACATCAGCTTCTGTATACAGGGAACCCGGGCCTTTTCCGCAACAAAATAATTCCTGTAATTCTCTGCCGTAGTTTTCGTCGGGGGCTGTTTTGGTATTGGCCTGCCCGTTCAGATACACCAGCATTGCCGGATCTACGGTAACTGCCCGTGTTAATGTTTTAAAGTTGCCCAGTGCATTGGTTCTGAACAAATGATGGTGCTTGTAAACGTATTGCGCATTCGAAATATCATTGGTTTCTGTAGAAAAATGATTGTGCCAGAACATCGTCATTTTTTCACGCAGGCTTCTGTCCTGGTTAATCATTAATCCCATCCACCACTTTTTAAAAGAGGCTCTTCTTAAACTGGCAATGGATCCATCAGCATTGGTATCATTTACCCAGGTTGTCCCTGCTGCAATATTCGTATCAGGCACAGCAGCAGTTCCGGGTGAATATTCCTTAAGGGGTGGATTGGGTAAAGGGGCGGTGGGATTGAGTAATTCATCCACTACCTGTACCATGGTTTTATTACTGAAATAACTGATATCGGCTTTTGATACGCCAAATAAAGTTCTCTTGAGTAAATGCACCAGTTCCTGCTCGGTAAAAGCGCCACTGTATACATTCAATCCAACGGAGGGAGGCGCTACATATTCTTCACTCATAATTGGGCTTATTGAATTCAGACCCAATTTACAGCATAACTGATGCCTCAACATTAAAAATGCTTTAAAAATACCTGAAGTTTAATATAATAAGCAAAAAAACAGGTTAAAACCCGCATAAACGTGCAGCGTGAATGAAATTAAATATGTCTTATATTTAGGGATAAATTTTCCCTTCAATGACA